>CAUYYV010000227.1:0-5899 GCA_963577075.1 Phycisphaerae bacterium | reverse complement strand
ATCGACACCGAGACGCTCTTGACGTTGCCGGCACGCGAACTGCGCTGTGGGCTGGCTGAGTGCGTCAAGCACGGCGTGATCCGAAGCGCCGAGCTTTTCGATTGGATCGACACGAACCTGGATGCGATCCTCGCGCTCGATGCCGGCGTACTTGTCGAACTCGTGCAGCGTAACGTCCGGATCAAGGCCGACGTGGTCATGGCCGACGAAAAAGAGACAGGCCTGCGGGCCCATCTGAACTTCGGACACACCTTCGCTCACGCGATCGAGGCGACGTGTGGCTACCACGGTTGCCGTCACGGCGAGGCGGTATCGCTGGGCATGGCCGCCGCCGCCACACTGGCGGTCGGCACCGGCCGATGCGACCCGGTCGTGCGCGATCGACTCATAGCCTTGCTGGAGCGCATCGGCCTGCCCACACGCACCACTGATCTGGCCGCCACCACGCAACTGTGCGACGCGATGCGCCTGGACAAAAAGGTCGTCGACGGGCGCATTCGACTCGTGTTGCCCGACAAGATGGGCCACGTCGTGATCGTTGACGACACACCGCAGGACACGCTCGACGCTGCGTGGCAGTCGATCCGTGACGAATGACCGCAAGCGCAATCTGCGAAGTGTGAAGCCTTGCTGTAAACGTCCGCTGACTACCGGGCCAATCCCCACCAATACCGCTGGCATGAGCATCGTTACGGTCAAGATCTTCACGAGGCCGCAAATCGAATCGACACTCGAAACGTCGCAAAAGCACGGCCTTTGGGTAACCGGCGAGGTGGTCTTAAATGCTTGTGAAACAACAGGCATAAAAGCCTTGGAACTGTCGGTGGCGGACCTGCCATTGGTGTTGGATGAGATGCCGCGAGACTGTCGTGTTGGCCGCCGTGTGGCAGTGGGCTAGAATGTCGCCATGCGGGCAATTCTGCGAAATGATCTTAGTGCGCGGGTTGAGATGCTGCCCATGATCGACGTGGTTTTCCTGCTGATCACGTTTTTCATTTACAACATGGTGATTATGCACAACACGCAGGTGTTGCCGATGAAGCTGGTGCCGTTGGCCGACGGCGCCGAGCTGTTACCGCGGGACACCCACGCGATCACGATCAATCGTAACGGTCAATACCTTTTCGACCGTAACCCGGTTTCACTGGCGGCGTTGGACGTAAAACTGGCCGAACTGGCGGCCGAGGTGGAGTCGCCGACGGTGTTCCTGGCGATCGAGAGCGAGGGCAATGTGGATCGTGGCCCGCAGTTTTTTCGGTTGCTCGAGCGGGTGATTCGCTCAGGTATCACGAACTTTGGCATTGTAGGGACGCCGGCCGAGCCGAGGCCGCCGGGCCCGTTAACCGTGGAGTAACTGCCGGTGTTTACTCGTGAAAGTGCGATGCCGCTTTGCATCGGGTTGATCGTGGCGGTGATGGTGCACCTGGCGGTGCTGCCCGCCGCGGCGGTGAAGCTGCGCGAGAACTACCTCCAGAGCCTGCAGAAGCCGACCGAACCTGACCCGCCAGGGCCCGGGAGGGCCGAGCCGAAGAAAAAGGCCAGGATGCTCCCGCGCCCTGAACGGCTGATACCAAAAATCAAGATCGGCAGGCACGATGCGCCACGGCGCCCGACGGGCGCGTGGATCCCGTACGATCATTTCGAGAGATTGATGGCGGCGAAGCAGGCGATGACTGCGCAGCCGGCATTGCAGAAGCATTCCCCGCCGACGCCCCATGCCGCGGTGCGCATTGATGCGAGCAGCCCCGGTGTGCCCACGGCCATGGCCGTCCCCAGGTCACAGCCGGAGGCGATAAAAGCCGCGGCAAAGACGATGCTCCGCGATGCGGCGAATCAGGATGATCAATCGCATCGCGCGACAGCGGACAAGTTGCGCGATGCGGCCAAGCCGGCCGACCAGCGCCACGCCGAATCGCCCCATGAGCGGGGTGATCCGGCGACCCAGACGGGGGCGGCGCCTTGGCCCTTGATGGCCACGGCACCCGGCGCGAAAATCGCCTTGCCCAAATGGTCGAACAAAAACCTCAACGCGGTCAACCTGGTAGACGCGACCGGTCCGAACCCACCGAAGCCGAATCCCGCGGCCAGGCTCGAAGCACGTTCGCCCGACGCCAGGCCCGACGGCCAACCGACCGTGGTCGTCGGGCAACATCAACCGCTGCCGGCCTCGTCCGACTCGAAATCCACGCTGTATTCGCCCCAATGGGCCGCCCGGCCCACCGCGGCGCCCAGGTCCGATCGCGAATCGACGCCCACCGTCCAGTTAAGTCTCAACAAGCAAAAGATCGGGCGCATCGAGGTGAGCAAAGGTATGGAATTGTTGCCAATTTTGCCGCGAATCAGCATGGTCAGTCGGATTACCGCTATTCCCGCCATGCCCGTGGGCCGGATTTACATCAATTCCCAAGGGCGTGTTGTCCGGGCCGAGTTGGTCCGGTCCACGGGCTACGCCGGCTGGGACAGCCCGATCCTCAACAGCCTGTACAAGTGGCGGGCGGTGGGGCCGCAGGTCAAGAAGATCAAGAAACAATGGGCCGTGACGATCGAGTTCAAGGGGTGATAGTTGGTGGTGTGATGGATCATCGAAGCGGGGCCGCAGCGAAGCGCAGGGCCGCGTCAACAAAGCAGGTACCCCGGCCGGCGCTTCGCCTTGGCCGGGCTTGGTAGGACCAAGCCAATGCAAAGACATCAGGGCGGTAGTGTGGTCATCGGTTGCGATTTCTGCGGTGACGACTGGGACCAGGTCAAGGCGATGATCGAGGGCCATCACGGTTCGGTGCTGTGCCTGGATTGTTTGAAGGTTGCGCTGGCATGCGCCGCACCGGCGGCCGAGCCGTTTAACTGCACGCTCTGCCTGCGTGAAAACCTGCCGGATACGACGCCACGCTGGTCGCCGAAGCCGCGGCCGCAGGGCGCCAACCCGCATGCCGTCATTTGCGAAGATTGCCTTCAGCAGGCCGCCCGCGCCTTTCATCGCGACAAAGATATCGATTGGTCAATGCCGAAGTCTTAAGCACAGGCATTGGGCGCCGCGGCGGTCAGTTGACGATGTTGCGCACCGGCTGGCCGAGGATGGCGTGGCGGCAGGCGCGGGCAGCTTTGGTGCGGATGTCGTTGATGCCCTGGGTGCTGTAGAACGCCGAGTGGGGGTTTATCAGGACACGATCGTGTGCCGGGTGGTTTGGATCCCGCCAGGCGCAAATCAACGGGTCGTTGTCGGGCGGCGGCTCGATCTCGAGCACGTCGATGCCCGCGCCGGCGAGTTGCCCGGTGGCGATCGCGTCGGGCAGCGCGGCCGTGTCCATGATCGCACCCCGCGCGGTGTTGACCAGATAAGAACCGCGCGGCATCCGGGCGATGGCTTCCTCGTTGACCATGTGACGTGTCTGGTCGGTCAACGGGCAGTGGAAGCTCAACACGAAAGCGTCGGCCAGTATTTGCTCGAACGACTCGGCCCGGCTGATGCCCAGCGCCTTGTCATAGCCGTCGGGCAGGTATGGGTCGTAAAACACGACGTTCATGCCCAATGCTTTGGCACGCAAAGCGGTGGCTGATCCGATTCTTCCCAGGCCGACAATCGCGAAGACGCTGCCGCGCAGCCGCTGCAGAGGCGCCACCAATTCGTGTGACCACGGCCCGTTGGCGGCGCGTAACCTGGAGTTGAGGTAGCTGATGCCGCGTGTCATTGTCAGCGCCATGGCGACGGCGGTGTCGGCGACCTCCTCGCTGCCGTAATCGGGCACGTTGGCGACGTCGATGCCGCATTCACGGGCGTATGCGTAGTCAATATTGTCGACGCCGACGCCCCCGCGCACGATCAGCTTGCACCGCTCGAGTCGGTTGATGGTGTCGCGATCAAAATTCAGCGAGTGCCAGAGTACGATCGCATCGGCATCCTCAATGTTGCCGATCAGGTCCGCCGGTTTGGTGGCCCTGATCGCAACGACATCGGCAATATCGTCCAACTCCTGGCGTTCAAGGTCGGGTGGGTCGGCGATCAGATCGGTGATGACAACCTTGGCGCGTCTACTCATGAGTGTCCACTTCATGTTCGTTGCTTGCGAGATCGGGCCGGTCAGGCGTATCTTGCCCGGCCGGCGCCTGGCCATGATCGGTCGGCGGTTCGTGGGCCGGCGTTTCGAGTTGGGGGAAAGGCTCGATATGCGCCGTCGCGTTGGCACTGCCGAGTTTTTCTTCGATCTGCCCCTCGATTTGCGACGCGATGTTATGCCCACGGCTGACGGTCAGGGTCGGCGCGACCTGCACGTGCAGATCGACCCAGTGAAACGCACCGCTGTGGCGGTGGCGGACCTTGTGATAACCCATGATCGATCCGGCCTGCACCGCGGCGTCGAGAATGACCTCAATGGCGGCTTCGTCTGCCGGATCGGACTTGTCCATCAACCCGTCAATGGACTGCCACAGCAGTCTCCAACTCGTCGAGAGAATAACAACGGCCATGACCAGCGCGACGATGGGATCGAGCCAGTTCCAACCGGTCCAACGCACCAACAGCAGGCCCAGCAGTACGCCGACGGTCGAGAGGCAATCGGTCATCAGGTGCTTGCCGTCGGCGACGAGGGAGAGGCTGTCATATTTCTTGCCCGACAGCCAGACATATACCGCCAGTCCGCCCGTCATCACACCTACCACGCCTAGGCATGCCAGGCCCCATTCGAGCCGCTGCAAATCAGCCGGGCTGATCAGTCTGTCAATTGCCTGATACGCGATGACCACGCCGGCGATGAGAATCAGCCAGCCCTCGAACCCGACGGTCATAAACTCTATCTTGCCGTGCCCGTACGGGTGGTCGCGATCAGCCGGCCTGTTCGATAGCCAGATGGTGTAGAGCATGGACGCGGCGGCGGCGACGTTGATGATTGACTCGGTCGCATCGGTCAACACGGCGATCGAGTTGGTCAGCCAAAAGATGGTGAACTTCGCCGCCGTGATCAGCAGGCCGGCAACCAGCGTAATCTGCGCTACGCGCATCATCCTGGATTTGTCGGGGTGCATCTCGGGGTCAGGCATCATTTGAATGTATCGCAAGACCGTGTGGTGGTCGAGCGGTCGGATGACCGAGTGGCGGCAGGTCCGACCCCGTCGATATCACACTTGGAGCCGTGTTCGTAAACTTGAACCTGGCAAATATAAAGGGTCCATGCATGGCGCATGGTGGGCTCTGTTTGTAAACCGGGTTGCGTGAGCGGCGTCGGCTACAGATCGAGTTTGTCGCCGGTCAGGGCATGGTACGCGTCGAGGTATTTGGCCATGGTGTCGCGCACGACATCATCGGGCAGGGTGGGTGCGGGCGGCGTCTTGTCCCACTGGCCGGCGCTGACAAGCGTTTCCAGATAATTTCGCACATACTGTTTGTCATAGCTTTCCTGATCGCGGCCGTCTTCGTATTTGTCCGCCGGCCAAAAGCGCGAACTGTCGGGGGTGAGCACTTCGTCGATCAGGTAGAGTTGGCCGTCTTCGCTGTAACCGAACTCAAACTTCGTATCTGCGAGAATGATGCCGCGCTGCTTCGCGTAGTCGTGGCCCATCTGATAGATGTAAACACTCAGGTCGCGCAGGCGTGTCATCACGTCGTTGCCGACCAGTTCGCAGGCGCGTTCGAACGAGATGTTTTCGTCGTGGCCGGTATCTTCTTTCGTGGCGGGCGTGAAGATGGGGTCGGTCAGTTTCGCGCACTGTCGCAAACCGCCGGGCAGTTCGAGGCCGCAAACCGTCTGCGACTGCTGGTACTCTTTCCAGCCGGAACCGGCCAGGTAACCGCGGACCACGCATTCGATCGGCACGACGCGGGTCTTGCGGCCGATCATGACACGTCCCTGCAGCGATTCGATCCCGTTGGCGTCGAGTCCGGGGATGTCGGACGCGTCCGTGCTGATCA
>CAUYYV010000226.1:0-5930 GCA_963577075.1 Phycisphaerae bacterium | reverse complement strand
CTGGCGGCCGGTACGGGGACGCGCCTGCAGCCGCTGACGGACGATTGCCCCAAGTGTCTCACGGAAGTGTGCGGAGTCCCCATTCTCGGGCGGCTCGTTTCGTGCCTAATCGCCCAAGGCTTCCGTCGCCTGGTCGTGGCCGTCGGGTACCGTAGCGAACAGATCCGCAATTATCTGGAGTCGCACGCTTCGGGGCTCACCGTTGACTTCGTCAACTGCCCTGAGTACGCCACCACGAACAACATTTACTCCCTATGGCGTACCCGTGAACACATTCGAGAACCGTTCGTTCTGATCGAGTCGGATTTGGTGTTCGATTCGCATCTCCTGGGTCTGATGCGCGTTCGCGATCGTATCGCCGTCGGCTGTTTTTCGTCGCAATTGATCGGGACGACGGTCGCGATCAATAAGTTCGGGCGCGTCTTGTCGTTCCGCGTAGGGGCCGACCATGACGCACCCCGGCTAGGATATAAGACTGTCAATGTGTACAGCCTATCGACAGAGACCTGGCAAGAAGTGGTTCGACGCCTGGACCGACGCATCGCCGCGGGGCGCGTTCATGACTATTACGAGGTCGTATTCTCAGAAATGGTCGCCGACAGGTCGCTGACCCTTCAGTCGGTCCATTTTGATGAAGGACGCTGGTGCGAGATTGACACAATCAAAGATCTTCGAGTGGCCGAGAAGATCTTCTTTCATTCCCACGGCGCGTGCGGGCCCCGGACAACCCGACACTCGCACCCCTTGGCCGGATCATGACCGCGCCGTTGCCACATCGAGCCAACGGCCAGAGTGGAGTCGCCATCGCCGGGGGAAGGGTGCCTCAACTCGACTACTCGAAGGTCCAAGCATACTGGAAGCGGGCTCGGCCCTCGATGCTTGGCCCCTACATGATGGACGGGTTCGGGTTCCCCGCCGGCGCCGGCCGCTTTCGCTTCCGCGGCGAACTGGATGCGGTTGCGGAGATGATACGCGATCGTCGACCCGATACGTCTGTTCTGGACCTGGGGAGTGGTGTGGGCGTCTGGACCGAATACTTTGCCCAACGCTTCGCAACCGTGGCCGCGGTCGAGGCCAGCTCAACACTTTACGAAGCGATGAAGGAACGGTGTTCACGTTATGCGAATGTGACGACGTACAACGACGACGTGTTGGCCTTCAAGCCAAAGGGCGCATTCGGACCCACGGACGGGTTCGGGTTGGTTTTTCTCGGGGGTTTGTTGATGTACCTGAACGATCGCGATGTTCGGGCACTGCTGCGCAAACTCATCCCATGCCTCGAACCGCAGGCCGTCGTGTTGTGTAGGGAATCCACCATTCGATGCGGGATCGAAGCGATTCAGGGGGAGTATCAGGTCGTCTACCGCTCCGTTGAGACGTACCGGAGCCTCTTCGTTGATACCGGCTTTGACGTCGTGAGCGTCCGGGCCAACACCGCGTACATCAACGTGCAGATGGGCTGCGAGCTGATCAAGAAATGGAAGGCGCTGGTGCCGGAACGATTCCAGTGCCTCCCCGTCGTCGGACGCCTTGTGTACTGGGGGCTCCGCCTCGGCTACCCGTGGAACACGCGGCTGATCCCCTGGTTGTTCGCCCGCATGGGACGCGAATTCCCGTTGTTGACGAACCACTTCTTTGTTCTCCGGCCAAGCTTGCCGGTGGCTGCAGACCGGTGAGATATGTCATTGCGCGGATCGAGGATCGAGGAAGAGAGGTTGGATAGCGCGCGTTGAACAGACCGTTGAAACCCGTTTACCGCAATCTGCCGAACATCGTTTCGATCCTCGGTGTGCTACCGCTCTGCATTCTCCTGCGGGAGGATGCGTTCGTGTATCTCTGTCCGCTCCTCGTCTTCAACAACATCATGGATGATCTGGACGGGATCCTGGCCAAGAAGCTGGGGCTCCGCAGTGCGTTCGGCTCCAGATTGGACAATGTATGTGACGCGGCGGCGCACAGCCTGGTCGCGATGGGTGTCGGCTCCTATTATGGCGGAATCGTGCTGGCGCTTAGCCTGCTCGCTGTCGTGGCGATTCTCATCCGCGTTGTCCAGCGGCTAGCCGCCTCGCCCGCCACCGGAACCGGCACGCCGACCAACGAATTGATGCGTCACCTCCTGCTATTGACGATTCTCCAGAATTCCTTCGGATTCGACATCACTCCGTTTCTTGCCGCGGCGTACCTTCTGAACGCGACGTCGATGCTTATTCCGTTCGCCATGCCCCACCCTGTTCGTGCGAAAGCCAATACCGCCACGGCGGTCCTCGGAGTGAATGTGGCTCTCGCGGTCGCTTGGTGGGCTCCGGTAACCGCACCCATCATCGCGGCAGCCTTCTTAGGCACGTATCTCTACTCGTTCGCGGTGGGCAGTGCGGGATGGCTCCGGCGGGCAATGAACGGAGCGAGTGCTTCGCCGCGTGGGTAGACGCTACGGCTGAATTGAGATGGCTCTAAAACGCAAAGACGTTAACCCCTCACCCCCCGGGCCATCTGGAGACGACGGCGCGGAATCAAATTTCCTGTCAGTCCAGACATCAAGGACCATTCATCGCGATCCTGAGACAACTGCCCATAGCACTCGCTTGCGGTCAACGTCTCAGATATCAGCACCTTCCCGCCGGTTGCGATCCGGTCGAGCAGGTGCAAGTGATATTCGATCAGCGGCATAATCACTTCAATTTTGTGTCAAAAGTTTGGCCCGCGGGGGTAGTCACGGGGGTAGTGAGGTGTTCAATGCGGAAGGGGTAGTAAAAAAGACCTCACAAATGCTGTCCTGTGAGGTCTTTACGAAAGCGGGTGAAGGGATTTGAACCCTCGACATTCACGTTGGCAACGTGACGCTCTACCACTGAGCTACACCCGCGCCGTTGTTCGAACAAGATTATAAGGACCGGCAAAACCCGATACAAGTAGCCATTGACACTGCCCGGCGGCATACAGGCAGTCCCATTATTCATCGCGGTCGGCTGCGCTTGGCGGCTGCGCCAGCATCATGTTGTCAATCAGGCGCACGCCCCCAACCCGGCCGGCGACGAGGGCCACGACCCCACCGGTCAAGGCCGGCTCGAGGCAGTCGAGGGGCACCATCGTCACCGGGTGGCGCACGACCGCATAATCGACCGTGACGTGATGCGATTGCAGCACCTGCCGCATCGCTGACTCGACGCGGCGGGGCTCGGTCTCACCGGACTGCTCGACGAGCGTTTGCGCATGGCACAGCGCCTTGTGCAATCCCAGCGCCTGGCCACGAGCCTGTGGGCTCAGGTGCACGTTGCGGCTTGAGACCGCCAACCCGTCCGGATCGCGCACCGTATCACATTCGATGATCGACACGGGCAGGTACAGGTCTGCGACCATTGCCTGTACGACGCGCAACTGTTGAAAGTCCTTGCGGCCGAAACAGGCGGCGTCCGGTTGCACCATGTTCAGTAGCTTGAGCACGACACGAACGACGCCCTGCAGATGACCGGTGCGGTGCTCGGCTTCCAGCGTGGCCATCATTGACGGCACCGCCAACTCGGTTGCGGGCACCTCGACCGGGTATACATGCTCAACCGCGGGAATGAAAACCCCCGCCACGCCCGATTGCTCGCAAGCGACCAGATCACGATCTTCCGACCGCGGGTAGGCCGTGTAATCCTCGTGCGGACCGAACTGCGTGGGGTTGACGAATATTGTCACGATCACATGTTCGCACACCGATTTGCCGCGGTCGATCAGTGACAAATGCCCGCCATGCAACGCACCCATCGTCGGGACCAACGCCACACTACCGTGCAACGCCTGGCGGTGGCGGCGTAAATCAGTAACTGTTCGAGCAATCCACACCGCCGTCACCTCACATGATTACAGGTACCGCCAAAAAGGGACCTGCGCATAAAAGTGCTGCCAGATCGTGTATCCCCACAGCGCCGCGTTGGTAATGCCGTGCGTCCAGATAACCGGCCCAAGCCCTTTGCGCCGCGTGGCCGCGACAACCAAGCAGTACACCACGCCGCATACAAAACAAGCCGGCCAATCGCGCATGCCGTGGACACTGACAAACAACAACGTGGACGCCAACACGCCGAACACGCTTAGCCTGCCAAACGGCGTGGTCTCAAACTCGGGGCCGAATACCGGCGGCGCCTGGTCGGCGCGATCGCCGGCCTTCGTCTGGCGCAGCCAATCGCCGATCATCGGGAAGTCGACCATCACCTGCAGCAACCCCTGCCCTGTTCGTCTCATCCGGTGCAGGCTGCGCAGCAGCAGCGACCGATTGAACATTTCCTCAAACATCGGCACGACCACGCTCATACCCACCAAGCGCAGCCCCATGGCCGTCCAACCCACGATCGGGCCCATCTGGTCATCGGTGACAAACGGCGTCACGCCCGCGTCGTCAAATCGAGGTGCAAACGTCGCCGTCATCCAATCGCCCATGCCGATCCACAGGCAGGCGACGCCCAGGCCCGCCGGCACGGCCAGCCAGTGAAAGCTCAGTGTTAACTCCGGCATCAGGCGCCGGTACCGCCACAGCAACCAGACCACCACGCCGCACTGGAATGTGTACAGGAATGGATAGCTGACCGGAAACTGTTCATGCAGCCACATGATCAACGCCAGCAGCACCAGATAAACAACCCACGGCGTCACGCGTGGGTGCCACGGATGAAGCGTCATCCAGTTGTCAAGCCGCCGCAGTCGGTCCATAAGTCGAGGCACACCTTACATGCTTGGTCCTGTCGGCGGCAAACCGCATCCGCCGGGAATAAAGTTACATTAAGGGGTTCATGACCTCGATTCACCCCGTATCGTTGCCGCCGGACAAACTGCTTGCCCAATGCGAGGTGACGCGAGGTCGCGCTTCAGGACCCGGCGGGCAGCGCCGCAACAAGGTCGAAACCGCCGTGCGCCTTACTCATCGGCCATCGGGCCTCTCTGCCGCCGCAACCGAGCGGCGTAGCCAGGCGCAGAACCTGCGGGTCGCGGTGTTTCGGCTGCGCTTGAAGCTGGCTGTCGGGATGCGCCATCCTGTCGATCGCGGGGCCAGGCCCAGTGAGTTGTGGCACACGCGGTGTCGCCGGGGCCGAGTAACGGTCAACCCCGGCCACGACGATTACCCCGCGATGCTGGCCGAAGCGCTCGACGTGCTGGAGGCGCACGGTTACGAACCGGCCCTCGCCGCCATGTCGTTGGATTGTTCTGCAACCCAACTGGTCAAGCTGATCAAGGCCGAGCCTGCGGCGATGCGCGCGATGAACGAACATCGTGATCGCCGCGGCCTGCACGCGTTGAAGTAGCTCCGCCGAGTCTTGACCGCTATGACCCGCAGACCTATCGTATCCCCGTTAATCCAGCTTGGGCGGAGAAATTGGACATGCTTGACGCCACACAAATAGCGCAGTTTCAAGCCGATGGTTTTCTGCTCAGCGGTCGCGTGGTTGACAATGACATGGTCGAGCGGTTGCGAGGGGAGTTGGATCGTGTCATCAACGATCAAGACAAGCC
This sequence comes from Phycisphaerae bacterium, assembly GCA_963577075.1. Classification (GTDB taxonomy): domain Bacteria; phylum Planctomycetota; class Phycisphaerae; order Phycisphaerales; family Phycisphaeraceae; genus CAUYYV01. Next base: position 440 of record CAUYYV010000226.1, on the reverse strand, counting down.
CGGCGTGCCGCAGCCGGTGCGCCTGTCGAACCTCGGGGGCGACGCCGAAGCGCCGGTGTGGCAGATCGTCAATATCTGGCGGGCCAGCGACGCCTACTACCAGTTGATCGAACTGCCGACAATCATTGAAGAGGTCCAGCAACTGACCAACGCGCGTGAATTGCGGGTCTGGCACGATCAAATCCAATACAAGCCGGCGAAAACCGGAGGGGTGAACATGTGGCACCAGGATGGACCGCTGTGGCGGATCCTGCAGCCCAAGACGCTGGTATCGGCGTGGATCGCGCTCGATGACGTCGATCAGAGCAATGGCTGCATGAGCATGGTGCCCGGGTCGCACACGTGGGGCGACAATAACCAACAGTTTCAAGCCATGCCTGATTTCGACGGTTTACCGACCGAGTTTCAGGGCCGGCGCGTCGAGCCACGCCGATGCCCGG
>CAUYYV010000225.1:0-5944 GCA_963577075.1 Phycisphaerae bacterium | reverse complement strand
TGCCTGCCGCCCCTGCCGCCCCGGCCGCACAGGCGCACCACGACGCTGGCGCCAGCACGAGGGTGCCCGATAGTAGGAATCGAACTGTGATTGCCGGCCACGTCATCGCGATTACCTCTGCCTGATAGTATAAACGACTGAAACACCCCGAGTAGTTCAACAATACAGAAAAAAAAACGGATATTCCACTGGAGCACGATACAGACGGTGTGGATCAAGCAGCCGATGAGCCGGGTGCCTGGGCTGGCAAGCCCCGATAACCCGCGTGCGTGGCTCACGACTTTCGCCCGCCAAGCCGGACCGAATATGATCGACTTGGCCGATGGGAGTCAAAAGCAACCCCGGCAGGTTCGGGGCATTTGCCCTGACTGGTCGCCTGCCGGGGCGATTAGGGGCACACCTAAACTATAGGCGCGCAGCCGGCCGGCGTCCGCATGCCTGGACGCCCAAAGATGGGCTGATTTATCGCCTGGCCGCGGTCCACGTGCCCGACCCGTCGCCTCTTTCATCGCGTGACGGTTACAATTGCGTTTCTTACTTTATTGAAAACGCGCTTGCTAACAGGGAGGCGACAATGACCACCCCACCGGATTTTGTCCTGACCGTCCGCGGCAATGCGTACCAGCGTGGCGTGACCCACGGCGAATTGGCTCGTGACAAGATCCGTGCCGGTGTCGCGCATTACGGGCGGATGTGGGAACACGGCACCGACCGCAGCCGCGTCGAGTTGCTCGATCTGGCCGGCGAATTCGGACCCGTGATCGCCGACTACGACGACACCATCTATCGCGAATTGGAGGGCATCGCCGCCGGCGCGAAGATGCCGCTGGCCGAGGTGCTGATGCTCAACGCACGGTACGAGATCATGATGGTCGCGTTTTTCGGAGGCAAGGGAGCCCAGGCCGGCGTTGCCCGCGGTGAGTGCACCTCGTTCGCCGCCCAGCCCGAGGCGACCACTGACGGGCACACCTACGTTGCGCAGAACTGGGACACCACCACCGAGACGAGTGACCGCGTCGTGCTGCTCGAAATCATCACCGACGACGGACCCAACATCGTCACGCACTGCGAGGCCGGGTTCGCCGCCCACAAGGGCCTTAACTCCGCCGGGCTGGGCCTCTGCGTCAACTGTATCGGCTGCCAGCACGACGCTTTTGCCACCAAGGTCCCCGTCTGGGTCATGGCGCGGGCCGTGCTCAACTGCACGACGATCGACCAGGCCCAACAGGCCCTGCTGCGTGCCCGGCGCACCGCGTCGATCAATTTCACCATCGGCAGCGCCGCCGGTCAGGTCGCGGCCCTCGAGATCACGCCCGTGGACATCGAACGAATTGATCCGATCGAAGGACGGCTCGCCCACGCCAACGTGATCTGCGGCCTCGACGAATCACGCGGCCTCACCGACACGCTCGCCGACCGCTTCCCCGTCTTCTGCGATCGATCCAGGCGGGCCCACGAGTTGATCGACGGCGCCGCCGTCAACGCCATCGCTTTCGAACATATCCTCAAGGACCGTGCCAACGCACCCGAAGCCATCTGCCGCCATATCGAAGACCAACCCCCCGACGCCCCCCAGGGCCTGTGCATGCACACCGTCACATCCATCATCATGGACCTGACCGATCGAACCATCCAGCTGACCGACGGCCCGCCGGATCGCAATCAGTACACGCGGTACAACTTCGACAGCCTGGGAAAAAATAGTGCGTAAAAGATCAAGCCGCGTGCAACCAGGGCGCGTTCAGCGCCGCTCGGACTTGAACTTTGGAAGGCACAGATCCATGAAATCGCAGGCGCTCATCCTATCAAAGCGATTGGGATCATCGAGCAGAGCGAGCAGGGCCTGGGCCTGATCGGCCTCGAGTTGCGCGGCGGTATTGGCCTCGAATTTGCGCCGCAGCAACGGGACGGCCTCGGCGCGGCGGTGGCGGTGGCCAAGTGGATAGTGCACCTCGACTTTATCCGTAGAGGCTCCGTCACAGAAAAACACCTGGACAGCGTTGGGGATGCTCCGTTTGTCCGGGGCGAGGTAATCGCGGCTGTATTGCAGGTTCTCGACGACCTGCATCTTGGCGCGGAGTTGATCGATGCGTGGATCGGCGGCGGCCTCGTCCTCGTAGTGATCCGAGGTCACATTGCCGTGGATCAGCGCGACGGCGACCATGTATTGGATGCAGTGGTCGCGGTCGGCGGGGTTGTCCAGCGGGCCGGTCTTGTCAATGATGCGGACGGCTGATTCCTGCGTCTCGAGATGAATTCGGTCTATCTCGCCCAGGCGATCGCGGACCCCGGGATGAAGCTTGATGGCGGCTTCGATGGCGGTCTGGCCATGAAACTCGGCAGGATAAGCAACCTTGAAGAGGATGTTTTCCATCACGTAGCTGCCCAGCGGACGGGCCAGGCGAATCGGGTTAGATCCAAACAGGGCGTCGCAGAACCCCCAGGTGCCAGCCGAGAGTGCGGTGGCGTATCCCATTTCACCGGCCAGTGCCAGCAGGGCCAGGCGCACGGCCCGGCTGGTGGCGTCTGCGGCGGCCCAACTCTTGCGTGATCCGGTATTGGGTGCATGGCGATAGGCGCGCAACGCGCCGCCGTCCAGCCAGGCGTTGGACAGGGCGTTAAGAATCTGCTGCTTCGTACCGCCGAGCATCATGGTGGCAACGGCGCTGCTGGCAATGCGAACGAGCAGGACGTGGTCGAGCCCGACGCGATTGAACGCATTTTCCAGGGCAAGCACACCCTGGATCTCGTACGCCTTGATCATGGCGGTCAACACGTCGCGCATCACCGGCGCAGATCCACGGCCGCCTCGGTCACGGCGGCTGATATAGTCGCTGCAGGCAAGGATCGCACCGAGATTATCCGATGGATGACCCCATTCCGCAGCGAGCCATGTGTCGTTGTAGTCCAGCCACCGGATCATGCACCCGATGTTGAACGCCGCGGCCACCGGGTCAAGTTCAAAAGCCGTGCCCGGCACGCGCACACCGCCGGACATCTGCGCCCCCGGCACCACCGGCCCGAGCAGCCTGGTGCAAGCCGGATAGTTCAGCGCAAGCAACGCGCAGCCGAGGCTGTCGATCAAACACCATCGCGCCGTGTCGTAGGCCGTCTCACTGTCAACGGTGCAGTCGGAGGCATAGGCAGCCAACTCGACAAGCAACGGATCCGGAGCATGCGGTAGTGCGAGCGTGTCGGTGCTCATGAACTGCTGCCCGCTCGCTCCTGCAGCGGCACGAACGGGCGATTCGGGGGCCCCACATACTCGGCACTGGGGCGGATCAACTTGTTGTCACCGCGCTGCTCAAACACGTGGCCGGCCCAGCCGGCAATGCGCGAGCAGACGAAGATCGGCGTGAACAGCGGCGTGGGGATGCCGAGCAAGTGAAACGCCGAAGCACTAAAGAAATCGAGATTTGGAAACAACTTCTTCTGCCGCCACATCACCTGCTCGATCCGCTCGGAGACGGCGAAGAGGCGATGGTCGCCTTTTTCGTCAGCCAAATCGCGTGCTACTTGCTTGACAATATCGGAACGCGGATCGCGCACGGTATACACGCGGTGCCCGAACCCCATGATGCGTTGCTTTTGCGCCAACGCATCGAGGATGGCTTGCTCCGCCTCGTCGGGACTGGCGAAGCGATCGATCAGTTCCATGGCCGCTTCATTGGCGCCGCCGTGCAGCGGTCCGCGCAGCGTGCCGATCGCCGCCGTGATTGACGAATAGAAGTCCGACAGTGTGGACGTGGCGATCCTGGCAGCAAAGGTCGAGGCGTTGAATTCATGCTCCGCGTAGAGGGTCAGCGACACATCCATCGCCTTTTCATGCGTAGCCTGGGCACTGCAACCATGCAGCAGTTCGAGAAAGTGGCCCGCGATCGAGGTGGCGCCGCTGTTTGTCTCGATGCGAGTGGCATCGCGATGATACCGGTGCCAATAGAGCAAGATCGCCGGAAAGGCGGCCAACAGGCGCTCAGCCGCGCCGTACTGTTCGTCGAATGTTGCCTCCGGTTCGAGGCAACCGAGCGCCGAGCAACCGCTGCGCATCACGTCCATCGGATGCGCAGTGGCGGGCAGGATCTCGAGTATCACTTTCAGCTTGTCGGGCAACTGCCGCCGCGCCGCCAGCCGCTCGCGAAAGCTGTCGAGTTCTTCTGGCGCAGGCAGTTGGCCGTAGAGCAGCAGATAGGCAACCTCATCGAACGAGGCATGTTGCGTCAGATCCTCGATCGCATAGCCCCGATACGAAAGGCCCTTGCCCTCCTTGCCAACCGTTGCGATCGCGGTCTTGCCGGCAACGACGCCCGCCAAGCCACCCGTTTTCTTCTCTACCGGCTTCCTGGTCACGATTAGCCCTTTCGCTTCTGGTCGACCTTCTTCTCGAACGCTTCATAGTCCAGCACGCGGTAAAGATCCTCCCGCGTCTGCATGGAGCACAGCACATCGCGCTGCGTGCCCCGCTCACGAATTGTTTCATACACCTGCACGGCGGCAGCGCTCATCGCTCGAAAAGCGGACAGCGGATAGAGGGCCATCCCCACGCCCATCTCACGCAACTCCTGCAGCGAATAGAGCGGCGTACGACCGAACTCGGTCATGTTGGCGAGCACCGGCACATCCAGTGCCGCCGCGAAGCGACGAAACTGCTCCGGCTGCTCAAGCGCTTCGGCGAAGATCGCATCCGCACCGGCCGCCACGTACCGCCCGGCGCGATCCAGCGCAGCCTCCAGGCTCTCAACGGCGACGGCGTCGGTGCGGGCCATGATCACGAATGCGTCGCTTCCTCGCGCGTCCACCGCGGCCCGGATCCGATCGACCATCTTGCCCGCCGACACGAGCACCTTGCCCGCGCGGTGGCCGCAGCGCTTTTCCTGCACCTGGTCCTCGAGATGCATGCCCGCGGCGCCGCTGTCCATCAGCCTCCGCGTCGTGCGCATGATCGTCCGCGGCCCGCCCCAGCCAGTGTCCGCATCGACCAGTAGCGGCAAGTCCGTCGCGCCCACGATGCGCCGGACGTCTTCGGCCACATCCCCAAGTCGCGTGAGGCCGAGGTCGGGGATACCGAACGATGCACTGGCAACACCGCTGCCGGACAGATACAGGGCCCGGAAGCCGGCGCCCTGCGCCAGCATGGCGCAGTAGGCATTTATGACGCCCACGATCTGCAACGGCTTCTCGACCTCGAGCGCCGCCCGGAACCGGGTGCCCGGCGTGTCGCGTTTGCCCGTGCTTATCATCTTGCCATTCATTTATCTGCCGTGACAACGGCGAGATATTCTAAATCGCCGCACGTGATCATGCCACGCTTGTCATTGGATACATTCGATATTCGACCCAGGTAATCTTATCCGCTTCCGGCCGCCCTCTAGCTCACGCACCAGTGAATGACCGTGATACCAGGGCGAGCGCATCACGGTAGATCATTGGGGATCACCGCCCCTGGCGCCGTAAACAGAAAGCGCGTTTGCCCGACAGGGATTCCAATATATTCAACACTGAGTTACCAGGGGCCATAGCGCCCTTGGTGGGACAGGCGGCACCTGCGCTGGCACCAGTCCGACGTAAATAAGGTCCGGCATCTCGTTATCTGGAGACTGTCCGGGATTCCTCAGCAGCCGGCTTTTTAGGGGGGACTTCATATTATTTGGACATTTCCTATTTTGACGGCTTCCCCGCCACGCCGCCGGGTTCTTTTGCACCCCAGCATAGCCGCCGCCAAGAATCCGAGCTAAAATAATCGCGGAGGAACAGGTGAAGGTCTTTCTGATCAGTTATGTTGTCGGGTTGGTTACTCTTTTCATCTATGTGCCAGTACAGGCTGTGAGCACCTACACCACGCTCGATGTGCCGGGGGGCAATTCATACCTACGCCTACGGCATCGACGGCCCCCTGAGGGAAGCCACATTTTAGCGACAAGGGGTCCTAGGGCACGACCTGATGGCC
>CAUYYV010000224.1:0-5951 GCA_963577075.1 Phycisphaerae bacterium | reverse complement strand
GGCGAGCAAGCGGTCCATCACATTTGACAAGAAATAATCCTGATGTCGGCGCTGCCACATCGTTCCTACGCGATGCCTTCGAGAACCTGCTTGGCGATGCCTTCGGGCACGGGACGGTAGGTCAGCGGCTCCATGGCGTAGGAGGCTCGGCCTTGACTGGCCCCGCGGACGACGGTGGCGTAGCCGAACATCTCGGCCAGCGGGGCCTCGGCCGTCACGACACAGGTATTGCCGCGTTGATCGGTTTCGCAAATTATGGCGCGGCGGCGGTTAAGATCACCCGTGATGTTGCCCAGAAACTGATCCGGCGTCGTCACCGTGACCTTCATGATGGGTTCGAGCAGTTGCGGCCTCGCCTTCTGGCAGGCAGCACGAAACGCCAGAATGCCGGCCTGCTCGAACGCGATCTGCGATGAATCAACCTCGTGATGCGAGCCATCGATCAGCGTCGCCTTGACGTTGACCATTGGATACCCGGCCAAGATGCCGCTGCGTGCCGATCCCCGGCAGCCCATCTCGACGCTGGAAATGAACTCGCGTGGGATCACGCCACCGACGATCTTGCTCTCGAATGCGAGGCCGTCCTTCATCTCGAGTTCGTCGGCTTGCGCACGCTCGGCGGTATAGGGTTCGACGATCACGGTGGCGTCACCGAACTGGCCGCGTCCGCCGGTCTGCTTCTTGTGCAGGCCACGGGCCTCGGCGGTGGCGGCAATCGTTTCTTTGTACGCCACGCGCGGCGTGCCGATATTGACGCCGATCTTCATGTCACGTGTCAGCTTGTGAGTGATGATCTCCAGGTGAAGTTCACCCATGCCGGCGATGATCGTCTGGCCGGTTTCGTCGTCGAAATGACTCTGGAACGACGGGTCCTCGCGTCGGATGGTCTGCAACGCCGTGCCCAGGCGATCCTTGTCGCCCTGAGTGGCCGGTTCGATGCTCATTGAGATCACCGGCTCAGGAAACTGCATCCGCTCAAGGATGATCGGGTTGGCGGGGTCACACAGCGTGTCGCCGGTGAACGAATGTTTGAGCCCGACCAGGGCGACGATTTCGCCGGCGCTCGCGTTCTCGCGGGAGATGCGTTGCTTGGCATGCATCTCAAATATGCGGCTGACGTTTTCGCGGCGGTCGTTGGTGGCATTGAGCACGCGACTGCCGCGTTTGAGTGTGCCTGAGTAGATCCGCACATACGTCAGGTCGCCGTGCGAATCGGAGACCACTTTGAAGACCAGCCCGGCCAGGGGGGCCGAGGCGTTGGGTTCCCGAGTGATGGCCTTCGATGAATCCTTTGGATCATTGCCCTGGATGGCGGGCACCTCCGTCGGGTTGGGCAGGTAATCGATCACGCCATCGATCAGCCGCTGCACGCCGATGTACTTGAGTGCCGAACCGCAGAACACCGGGCAGACCGCGTGGGAAATCGTCCCCTTGCGCAGGGCGGTACGGATCTCATCCTCGCTGATCGGATGATCGAGGATGAATTTTTCCGTCAGCGTGTCATCGAGCTCAGCGGCCTTTTCGACCAAAATGTGATGCCATCGCTTGGCCTCGGCACTCAGTTCGTCGGGTATGTCACGCTGCTCGACCTTGGTGCCCAGGTCTTCGACGCAGTAGTAGTAGGCTTTCATGGCCAGCAGGTCGATGATGCCCTTGAACTCACCGCTGCTGCCGATGGGGATCTGCACCGCCACGGGGCGGGCACCTAGTCGTTCGTGAATCGAGTTAAAGCTGAACTCGAAATTTGCGCCGAGCTTGTCCATCTTGTTGATGAAACAGATTCGTGGCACGTTGTAACGATCCGCCTGACGCCAGACGGTTTCGCTCTGGGCCTCAACGCCCTCCTTGCCGTCAAATACGACGACCGCGCCGTCGAGCACACGCATCGACCGCTCGACCTCGATCGTGAAGTCAACATGTCCGGGTGTGTCGATCAGATTCAGCGTAAAGGTCTTGTTGTAGCGTTGCCAAGGACAGGTCGTCGCGGCAGATTGGATGGTGATGCCACGCTGTTGCTCCTCCTCAAGAAAGTCCATCGTCGCCGTACCGTCATGGACCTCCCCCATCTTGTAGTTCTTGCCGGTGTAATACAGCACGCGTTCGGTGACGGTCGTCTTGCCGGCGTCGATGTGAGCGCAAATGCCGAAGTTGCGCATCAGCGCGAGCGTGGTGGCACTGCGGATACCTGCGGATGTGCTCACTGCGGTCATCGTATCAATCCTTCGTCTCTGTCATCGCCTCGGGGGCGTAGCGTGTGCGGTTTATCAACCGGTTGGTGCTGCTAATTTCCGGTGCGTATGGCGGCAGCCACGAAAAAAAGCACGACCCCGCGAAGCTTACGCTGGGATGGGTCGAACCCCTTAGCATACCAAATCATATGCTGGGGTCAAGCCTGTTTTCAGATTTGGAATCATAATATCATGCAAACAAGGCGCTTAGACTGATTGTCCCGCCCCCGGTCGGGCATGGACCGTCAGGTGCGTTTGAAGTGCTTCTCGAGGTCGCGGAGTGTGAGGCGAATGCTCGTCGGCCTGCCGTGTGGGCAGGCGCTGGACCGCTCGACCTGTTCGCGTCTGGCCAACAGATCGGCCAATTCCTGCTGGCTCATCTGGTCGCCGGCTTTCACCGCGGCCTTGCAGGCCATCATGTCCAGCAGCGTATGCATTGCCGCCTCCTCGGCGTGCTCACCGCGGGTGTCGAACTGGCCGTCCTCGGCGTGGTCGAGCAGTTGCTCGAGCATCTCGGCCGGCTCCACTTTGCGGTCGAACAGAAACGAGGCAAACGCGTGGATGCCGATCGTGCCCGGCCCCATCGGTTCGGCTTCGATGCCGATGCGCTGCAACAGCGGGGCGATCTTTTCGAGTGCGGCGATCCGGGCGGCCCCGGCCGAGACCGTTACGGGCATCAGCAGCCGCTGACTTTCCAGATTACCTTGCAGCACCCGGCTGCGCAACTGCTCGAACATGACGCGCTCGTGCAGGGCATGCTGGTCGATGATCAGCATGCCCTGCTCGTCCTGCGTGACGAGATAGCTTTTGTGAATCTGCAGCACGCCCTGCGCCGCAAGCATCGGGCCGATGCGACCGCTAGGCTCCAACTGCGGGGCGACATCCTCATCGTGTCGATCCATCGACTCCGGCAGATCGTCGGTCATGGCGCGCTTGACCTGATCGTAGACGAATCCCTTCTGTGTCGGATCCATCTGCTTGAAGTAATCGACAAACGCACGGGCAGAAAGGTTCGAGCCTGGGGCCGCACTCGTTTGCGTTTCGGGTGCAATGCGATCCACCGACGAGCCAACGTGCGGCGGTGCGGCGGCCATCGTCGGCATCTGCCCCCCCGCCGACGGTGTGGCGGTGGTGTTTTGCCCGGCGAGGCCGAAACCCCTCTGGGGTGATTCGATGCTGATGCTCGGCGTCAGGTCGGTCCCGAGCAATCGCTGACGCAGGGCGGTGAGCACGAGCCCGTGAATCCGGCCCGGGTCACGGAAACGCACCTCCGTCTTGGTCGGGTGCACGTTGACGTCCACGCAGTCGGCGGGCAGGTCGAGTATGACAACCGCCACAGGCTGGCGGTCATGTGGGATCAGGCCGCGGTACGCTTCCTTGATCGCGTGGGCTACGTTGCGATCGCGGACGTTACGGCCGTTGACAAACAGATGCTGATACTTGCTTGAACTTCGCGCGATGGAGGGCACCCCGGCCAGTCCCCACACGCCACCGTCATCCATCTCGGATCCGGCCGGCGACTCGAACTCAAGCATCGCCTCGTCGAGGTCGTTGCCCAGCAGTTGTACACAGCGGTCACGGCGGGTCTGCCCGGTGGGCAATTCCAGGTATTTGCGATCGTTGTGGGTCAGCGTCAGGGCTATCTGTGGCCAGACCATGGCAATACGCGAGACGGCATCGGTGATGTGGCCGAACTCCGTCGTCGCCGATCGCATGAACTTGCGCCGCGCCGGTGTATTGAAAAACAAGTCGCGCACTTCGACGATCGTGCCGGGCGCGCTGCCGGCTGGGCTGGGCCCGGTGACGTGGTCGCCCTTGGCTTCGAGTTGATGGCCGCTCTCGGCGTCGGCGGTACGGCTGGTGATGCGTAGCCGGCTGACGCTGGCGATCGATGCCAACGCCTCGCCGCGGAACCCGAGCGTGCCGATCGCCGCCAGATCCTGCGTCGCCGACAGCTTGCTCGTGGCGTGCGGCGCTACCGCGAGGGCCAATTGATCAACGGCGATACCGGAGGCGTCGTCGCCGACGCGGATCAGTTGACGGCCTCCTTCCTCGACGGCTACATCGATGTGCTTCGCACCGGCGTCGAGGCTGTTTTCGACCAGTTCCTTGACGACGCTGGCCGGTCTTTCGATAACCTCTCCCGCCGCGATTTGATTGATCAAAAGCGGCGGCAGTTTGCGGATGGGCATCCGGCTATAGTATCAAAATCATATGCCTCAGACGCTGACCCAGATCAAGACGCTGCTCAACGCTGCCGGGCTGCGGCCCAAGAAGCGATACGGCCAGAACTTTCTTCACGACGCCAACCAGATGGACCGCATCGTCGCCGCCGCGCGGCTCAAACTGGGTCAGGTCGTGCTGGAAGTCGGCCCCGGTACCGGGGCCCTCAGCGAGCGGCTTCTGGAAGCGGGTGCGAGATTGGTGGCCGTCGAAGTCGACCGCGGTTTCGAGCCTATTCTCAGGCAACGCTTGGTGGATCGGTTTGGGACCAATGTCCATCTGCTGTTTACCGACGTACTTGCACACAAACATCGTATTGCGCCGCGTGTCATCGATACGGTCCGTGGGTTAGATGCCGCTCGTTTCAGCCTGGTTGCCAATCTGCCTTACAACATTGCGTCTCCACTGCTGGTTAATCTCGCCGTCGAACATCGTGAGATGGCGTCTGCCGTGGTGATGCTCCAGCGTGACGTGGCCGATCGATTGACCGCCGACCCGGGCGGTAAGGAGTACGGCCCGCTGGGCATCATGGTGGGTGCGTTGTTCGCCATCCAGCGCATCGGGGACGTCGCGCCGTCGTGTTTCTGGCCCCAGCCGAAGGTGCAATCCACCATCCTTCGCCTCGAGCGGCGTGCCACGCCGTTGACCGACGATGCCGAGGCGTTGCATCGGCTGGTTCATCGGCTGTTTACGCAGCGTCGAAAACAGTTGGGCACGATCATCGGCCACGATCAACCGCTCCCACGCGGCATCATCCGGCAGATGCGCCCCCAGCAACTGTCGATCAGGCAACTCGTCTCGTTGTCGAAGGCGCTTGGTTGATGTCCGACCGGACGGGGGCTACGATCAGGGTCAGATGGACATGATAAAAACACTTGTTGCCATTCCGGTTTACAACGAGCAGCATTACGTCCAGGGTGTGCTCGAACAGGTTCGGCGGTTTGCTGATGATGTGTTGGTCATCGATGACGGCTCGACCGATGATACGCCGCTGCTCGTGGCGCGTCAGCCGGTCGCGGTGATCCGCCACGCGGCCAACCGCGGTTACGGCCGATCGATCCGCGACGCGTTCCGCTGGGCGGACTGCTACGGATACGACTGGTTGATCACGATGGACTGTGACGAGCAGCACGAGCCGGCGAACTTGCCGTCGTTCTATCGCGCAATCGAGTGCAATGACGCGGACGTGATCAGTGGCAGCCGGTACCTCGATCACGCACTGTGCGGTGACCAACCGCCACCCGATCGCCGCGCCATCAACGCTACGATGACGCAGTTGATTAATGCGCGGTTGGGACTGGCGATCACCGATGCTTTTTGCGGCTTCAAGGCGTACCGTGTCGCGGCATTGAAGGGGCTTGCGTTCGACGAATCGGGTTACGCGTTTCCGCTTCAGTTCTGGGTGCAGGCTGCGGCGCATGACCGGCGGATCACCGAGGTGCCGATCAGGCTGATCTACAAAGACGCCAACCGCAGTTTCGGCGGACCTCTGGATGATGC
>CAUYYV010000223.1:0-5953 GCA_963577075.1 Phycisphaerae bacterium | reverse complement strand
CTACCCTCCTGATCTTATTGTTCTTCTGATCTCCACTCTCCGGTTTTCTTACGCCGCGAGCAACCTCTCGAGTTTGTCAGGATACGCCGCCTGGGCGATCGCGGATTCGCGACTGACCATGCCGTTGAAGTAAAGCTCGGCAATGGCATTGTCCAGCGTGAGCATGCCCATCGCACGATTTGTCTCGATCACGTTGGGGATCTCAAATGCTCGATTCTCACGAATCAGGTTTCGCACCGCCGGCGTGCACAGCATCACCTCTACGGCAGGCACCATGCCCTTCGTGTCCGTGCGCTTGAACAACGTCTGGCTGATCACCGCCTGCAGCGTGTTGGCCAGCATGGAGCGAATCTGGTTCTGCTGGTGGGCAGGATACATGTCAATGATACGCTCGACCGTCTGCGACGCGTTGACGGTGTGCAACGTGGACAAGACCAGGTGCCCGGTCTCGGCGGCGGTGATGGCCGCGGCCGTCGTCTCGAGATCCCGCATCTCGCCCACCAAGATGATATCCGGATCTTGGCGCAGCACGTGCCTTAAACCTGACGCAAAACTGGGCACGTCGTCACCCAGTTCACGCTGCTCGATCACACTCTTATTACTAACCATTGAATACTCGATCGGATCTTCGAGCGTGATGATGTGTTTGTGGTAACGCTGATTCATCGCCTCGATCATGGCCGCCAGCGTTGTCGATTTACCGGATCCCGTGTCACCGGTGACCAGGATCAGCCCACGCGGCAGGTGCGTCAACCGTCCGACGATCTCGGGCAGGTTAAGCATCCCAAATGGCGGTATGTTTTCCTTGATCGCTCGCAGCGCAATGGCCACCGTGTTACGCTGCATGTGGCCGTTAACACGATATCGTCCGATGCCGGGGACCTCGTACGAGAAGTCCGCGTCACGAACCTCCTCAAAGGTTTTGAGGTGGTGCTCGCTGGCGATTGTCTGGAGGATACGCCGCGTGTCCTCCGGCGTGAGCACGGGGTAGTCCAGCGGGGTCATGACCGTCTGGAGCCGTGCCATCGGAGGGTGACCGGGTACGAGGTGGATATCCGAAGCATCCAAGTCCATCGCGACCTTGAGAATGGCGTCAATGTCCATGCTTGGTCATCCCCAAGATGTCAATAAATCGTGCATCATGGCGCCCCGCCGCCCGACACGGCCCCTTCGACAAGGGGTATCGGCGCGAGCGACGGCCAAATCATGGACTGGCGGTGATTTCGGCGTGATTGGCCGCCTTTGGCAGAAGACGAATCCTCACAATCGACACAGTTCGGATGTGGCGACGTTTCCCTTCATGGCGCCCCGTGGTGGCTATAATGCAGCCACAGGAAAACCCAGTTCGGTGGCGGATCGGAATAACTTCAACCGATCAAAACTGTTATGAATCAAGCGATACCACTGGCTGTACTGACACTCGTTTTTGTGCTGTCAATGTTGGTCGGGCTGGCTAAGCGGCGATCGGCACCCGTGATGATCGGCCTGATTGTCGTCTGCATCGGTGCCGGGGCATGGTCGGCGATCCACCATGAGAAACTGGTTGCCTCGCAAACGCCCGTCACGAACCGGCCCATCGAGGTCCAAAATGAGGGCGAAGTCTCGTCTAGGACCTGCCGTGCCTGTCACCCCCGCGAGTACGACACCTGGCACGAATCGTATCACCACTCGATGACACAACTGGCCACACCCGAAACCATCATTGCGCCGTTCGAGAACGTGACGATTGATTTCAACTCAAAACAGTACCACCTTGACCGTGATGGCGATCAGTTCTGGGTTGATTTTGAGAATCCCGACCGCACCGGCAGGGCAGGCGAAGAGGAGCGGATCAAGCGACCGATCGTCATGACCACTGGTTCGCATCACATGCAGATTTACTGGTACGCCACGGGCAAGACGCGCAAACTCGGGCAATTCCCGTTCGTGTATCTGATCAAGGATCAAAGATGGGTCCCGCGCAACAGCGCGTTTCTCAGGCCGCCGGCCAAGATGCGTGCCTCGGAAACCGGCCGGTGGAATGCCACCTGCATTCAGTGTCACACGGTCCAGGGCGCGCCGCGCGCGAAGCCCCACTGGGACAGCGACAGCGACAACATGGACACCCAAGTCGCCGAGTTTGGCATCGCCTGCCAGGCCTGTCACGGACCAGCCGAGCAACACGTGAAACTCAACCGCAACCCCAATCGCCGTTACAAGCAGTACCTTGACGATACGACCGACGATACGATCGTCAATCCCAAGCGGTTGGCCGCCCTGAACACCTCCAAAGTGTGTGGTCAGTGTCACAGCATCTGGCGGGTCTGGAGCGATTCGGACTATCAGCAGATGAACGATCACGGATTTCCATTCTGGCCCGACGCAAAACTCGAAGAAATCAAGTTGCTCATTCATCCCAAGCGGGTCATGAATATAACCCTGATCCAGGAAGCCTTGGAAGCTGACCCGCACATGTTCGAGGACCTGTTCTGGCCCGACGGCATGCCACGCGTCACGGGGCGCGAGTATACGAGCATGATCGAGTCGCCCTGTTACGCCCATAAGAACGAAGCCAAAGGCATCATGTCCTGTTTATCCTGTCACCAGATGCACAAGCCCAGCGCACCCGAGGACCCGCGCGAGATGAAAGAGTGGGCCAATGACCAACTGCGCCAGGAGATGCAGGGCAATCGCGCATGCACGCAATGCCATGAAGGATTTGACACCGATGCAAAACTGACCGCGCACACGCACCATGACAAGGATTCGTCGGGAAGCCGTTGTTACAACTGTCACATGCCTTACACATCATACGGCCTGCTCGGCGCGATCCGCACCCATCTGGTAGACAGTCCGACCGTGCAGAACAGCCTCGAGACCGGCAGACCCAACGCATGCAACCAATGTCACCTCGACCGGACGCTGGCCTGGTCATCCGATCATCTCAAGAAATGGTACGACACCAAACCGCCACCCCTGACCAACGAACAACAAACAACGGCAGCATCCATTGCATGGCTGCTCAAAGGCGACGCCAACCAACGCGCTTTGATCGCGTGGTCGTTTGGTTGGGATAAGGCTCGGCAGGCATCCGGCTATGACTGGATGCCGCCGTACCTTGCGCAATTGCTGGTTGATCCCTATCACGCTGTCCGCTACATCGCGCAACGCTCACTCCGCCGGATCAATGGTTACGATGAACTCAAGTACGACTACATCGGTGAACCGTCGGATCTTCGGGCCGGGCGGCGCAGGGTCCTGGATATCTGGATCGCCAACCGCCCACCGGCCAGTGATGACGATCGGTCCCAGCTTTTGCTTGACACTGACGGTGCACTTCAACAGGATCGGTTCAACCATCTTCTCGGCCAACGCAACAATCGACGAGTCAATCTGGCCGAATGAGCCGTCTCCCAACCCTGGCCATCGCTCTATCACCTGAACCCTGAGAATTCCTGTACACTATCGCGCCCTGACGGGATCCGCCGGCGCGATCGGCGAAATAAAATGTGAACCGATGACCGCCACGATCACCGACGTTGTAGTCCGCGATATCCGGTTTCCCACCTCCCGCCAACTTGACGGGTCGGACGCCGTTCACAAAGCGCCGGACTATTCGGCCGCCTACGTCGTACTGCGGACCGACGACGGCCCGGAAGGTCACGGGCTGTCATTTACGCTCGGCCGCGGTACGGAACTGTGTGTTGGCGCCATCAGGTCGCTGTCACACCTGGTACGAGGCCGCACGCTCGATTCCATCATGGCCGACATGCGTGGTTTCTCACGGTCGCTTACCAACGAAGAGCAACTACGCTGGCTCGGTCCGGAGAAGGGGACGATCCACATGGCCGGCGGGGCGTTGATCAACGCCGTGTGGGACCTGTATGCCAAACGAGACGGCAAACCGCTGTGGAAACTGCTGGCCAACATGACGCCAGCGCAACTCGTGGCATGCATCGACTTTCATTACATCGCCGATGCACTGACACCCGAGCAGGCGATAGACATTCTGGAAACGGCAGCGCCGACCAGGCCAAACCGCGAAGCCGAGCTCAGGCGATCCGGTATCCCCACCTATACCTCGTCGGCCGGATGGCTCGGTTACAGCGACGACAAACTGCGATCGTTGTGCAAGCAATACATGCAGCAGGGCTGGTCACGGTTCAAGATGAAAGTCGGTGTCGACGTGGACGACGATGTCCGCCGCGCCGCGATTTTGCGCGAGCAGATCGGTCCGGACGGCACGCTCATGGTCGACGCCAACCAGGCATGGGACGTGCCGCAGGCCATCGGGCACATGCGCCACCTTGCCCCGTTCAACCCGCTGTGGATCGAGGAGCCAACCTGCGCCGACGACGTGCTTGGCCACGCCGCCATCGCCCAGGCCGTCGCGCCGATCGGCGTCGCGACCGGTGAAGTGTGCCACAACCGCGTCATGTTCAAGCAGTTCTTCCAGGCCCGCGCCATGTCGTTTTGCCAGATCGACGCCTGCCGACTCGCCGGTGTCAACGAGGTGATCGCCGTGCTGCTCATGGCTGCGAAGTTCAACATCCCGGTCTGTCCCCACGCTGGCGGTGTCGGACTGGCCAACTACGTCCAGCACTTGGCAGCTTTCAATTACATCGCCGTCGCACCCTCGCTCGAAAACGTAGTCGTCGAGTACACCGACCATCTGCACGAGCACTTTGTCGATCCGGTCGTCATCAAGAACGGCAAGTATCAGTTACCGACAGCTCCCGGATACGGCATTACCATGAAAGATGAATCATTGTGCCGGTTTGAATTTCCCACCGGCAAGGCCTGGGCTGCCGTTTAGCGACGGGCCCTGGCCCGCACGTCTTATCCCGAATAAATATGATGAGAGTAACACAATGACAACACTCACCGGCAAAACCGCGGTCATCACCGGAGGCTCACGCGGCATCGGCGCCGCCAGCGCCATCGCCTTGGCGCGCCAAGGCGCACAGGTCGCGCTAACCTACGTCAGCCAGCCCGATGCGGCCGCCTCAGTAGTGCAGGCGATCGCCGCCGATGGCGGACAAGCCGAGTACAGCAAGCTCGATGCGACCGACCCCAATGATGTCAATCGATTCGCTTCCTGCATCGCTGACAAGTTCAGCCGCGT
Organism: Phycisphaerae bacterium; assembly: GCA_963577075.1. GTDB lineage: Bacteria > Planctomycetota > Phycisphaerae > Phycisphaerales > Phycisphaeraceae > CAUYYV01. The sequence goes on along the minus strand of CAUYYV010000223.1, from coordinate 849 downwards.
TGATATCCTTTTCAACAATGCGGGCGACATGGTCGAACGCAAGCCTCTCGATCAGATCACCGTGGATTTTTACCGTCAGGTGATGGACGTCAATGTGCTGTCGACCATCATGGTGACACAGGCGATGCTGCCGATGATGGATCGAGGCAGCGTGGTGATCAACATGTCATCGCTGGCGGCGCGCAACGGTGGCGGTCCAAACGCGGCGTTGTACGCCGCGTCGAAAGGCGCGACCGCATCGCTCACCCGCGCCTGGGCCTTGGAATTCGCCCCCCGCGGCATCCGGGTCAACGCCGTGGCACCCGGGTTTGTCGACACCGATTTCCAGAAGCGCCACTCGACTCCCGACCTGCCCGCCAAAGTCGCCGCGTCATGCCCCGCGGGCAAGGCTGGCGCCCCCGAAGACGTCGCCCGTGCGGTCGTCTACCTTGCCGGCGAAGGCCAAGGTTTCATCAACGGCGCCATGATTGACATCAACGGCGGCATGTTCATGACCTGACACACCGGCCTGGCCCAATCACGCCGCCCGCAACTGTTTATCCGCGGGGCTCGCCCTGCACGCGCCGATGGCGAACCCGACGATATGCGTCGGATTTACCATGTCAATCCCGACCTTGAACATGCCCATGTCCATGACTGTGCAAACCGATTGAATTTTCGCTGCGTGGCAATCACGGTGAAATCGTCCGTTTTATGCTGGAGCATGAACCTGCGCGATTGATCACGGACGTCTACGGTGGCAAGCATGTGGGTGTGATCGTATCCAAACAACAGAGAATGCTTCGTCGCGGTTAAAGTGAAGCCGACCAGATCGTTACCGACAAACTCACACGCGTGACGAGCAATCCG
>CAUYYV010000222.1:0-5959 GCA_963577075.1 Phycisphaerae bacterium | reverse complement strand
CAAGTCCGGGTTCGGTGATTCGGCACGAAACATCGAATGCTTTTGTGCCGCGATGGTCGATCAGCTAAATTAATGCATGGGGTCACTGGGCACGCTCTCCTGTGGGTTGAGGCCCAACCGAAATTTCAGTGGCTCCGCTGGTTGGGTTGTTCATGGATGAACGGGTGAACGATTGTTCACCACAACTGCAAGGAGGCACCGCCCGATGCGCAGCAGCACCTCGCCGTTTTACAAGAACCTGCAACCAGTCTTTTTGATTGTTATCGCTTTCGCTCTGGTGGGTTGCGGTGGCGATCCATCGGGTCCGCCCCGGGTAGCTGATGATGATTTCGAGTCGAAGATCACGATTGCGCTGAATCCGTCGCCGACTGGCGGCACCCTCGCAGGTCCCTCTGGAGTGGTCGGCGGCGTGGCGCGCCAGGCTGAACAATATGCTGATCAGTTGGCGGACAAGCTCCATGCGATCAACAAACGGGCCGCGGCGGATCGCCGTACGGCCCTGGCGGCCAAGCCACCGCCGGCAATCCCGCAGGTGCAATGGCTCGATGACGAGCCGCAGTCGCATTGGACGCCGCGTAGCCACGAGCAGACGGACCAAGCCACGTCGCGGACTGGAGCGATCAATCCGCTAAACCCGCTGGCTGATCGTCCACCCGCGGTGGCGCCGCTGAAGAAGGTCGATCGTGAGCAGTTGGTACGCCGACTGGCCGAGAGAGTTCTCCACAGCGACGCCCTGCCAATCGTCAAGGCAACCACGTTGGCGACCCTGAGCTTGCTCAATCGCAAGGAGTCAACCGACACTGCCGAGTTAAAAGGGCTGTCGCCGACGCAGCGCCTACGCATGAAGCGTTACCAGCGGTTGATCGGTGCGTTGCACGATCAGGCGGTGTCCGATGAGGGGGAATTCGATTTGGCGTCGCTCGAAAAGCTGTGTGAAAAGGCCTTGGGCCGTGAGGATTTTACGATCCGCAAAGCCCTGCTGGTCCGCCGAGTGGTCAGTTACAGCGTGTACGACGAGTTTGCTGACAACCGCTTCATGGCCGGACGGGAAAATCCGGTCATTGTGTACGTCGAACTGGATAACTTTCACAGTGAAGAGGTGTCGGATGGAGGGTACGAAGTGAAACTCGCCCAAGAGGTCGACCTGTACACGAGCGACGGCGTGTTGGTATGGAGCCAGCCGCGTGAGCAGGTGCCGGACCGTTCGAGGAACCGGCGCCGTGACTTTTTCATTCGCCAAATGATCCGGTTGCCGGCGACGTTGGGTGTGGGTGAGTTCGTGCTCAAGGTCCGTGTGACCGACCTTCACGCCGGCCTGGTGGACGAGCGCTCGCTGCCGCTGGTGCTGGTTGCCGACGAACGGCTCGTCGTGGATCCGCAAAAGTGATCACCGCGCATTTACTCGCGGCCCATGCTGGGCTACCATCCTGCCATGCGCGTGCTCGCTGACGCGACGAAACTGTCGAAATTGATCGATGAGTTGGCCGCATCGATCAAACTTGACATGGCCCACGCCGGCGCGGCGTCGCGTTGGGCGATCGTGGGTATTCGCAGTCGCGGCGACATCCTCGCTGAGCGTTTGGCCGAGCAAATTGCGGTCGATCACGTCGGCACGATCGACATAACTCTTTATCGTGACGATCTTTCCGAGGTTGGACCCCAGCCCATCGTCCGTACCAGCGACATCGCGTTCGGCCCCGACGGGCTACACATCGTGCTCGTCGATGACGTGCTGATGAGCGGCAGATCGGTTCGCGCGGCGCTTCAGTCGCTGATGGATTTGGGAAGGCCCAAGCGAGTGTGGCTGAGCGTACTGGTCGATCGCGGCGGGCGTGAACTGCCCATCCAGCCGGACCATGTGGCCCTAAATCTTGCCGGTGACGACCAATTGAGGCCCGGTGAGCGTGTGGATGTCCTGATCAAGCCGACCGACGATCGTGATGCCATTGTCGTTCGCGGCGAAGAGCCTCAGGAGGACGCCGCGTGAGCAAGCGTGATAGGTCCTACCGGTGGTCCAACAAGCACCTGCTTGGGCTTGAAGGCCTCTCCGCTGATGACATCCGCTTCATCCTTGAGGCCGCGCGGGGGTTCGAGGACGTCAGCACGCGAAGTGTCAAGAAAGTCCCCGCGCTGCGTGGCAAGGTGGTGGCCAATCTATTCTTCGAGGACTCGACGCGGACACGGGCCAGCTTTTCGCTGGCGGCCAGCAGGCTGTCGGCCGATATTCTCGATCTGGCCGGCCAGGGTTCGAGCACGTCGAAGGGCGAGACGCTCAGCGACACCGCGCGCAACATCGAGTCGATGGGCGTCGACGTGATTGTCTGCCGCCATCATTTGAGCGGCGCTGCGGTCCGGCTCGCCCGGGCCGTGCAGTGCAGCGTGGTCAACGCCGGCGATGGCCAGCACGAGCATCCGACACAGGGTCTGCTCGACGCCTATACCATTGCGCGAAAGCTTGATCGCGATGATTTTGATTTGTCCGGTGTTACCGTCGCCATCGTCGGTGACATCATGCACAGCAGGGTGGCCAGATCGAACATATATTGCCTACTCACTCTAGGTGCACACGTGATTCTGGTCGGCCCGCCCACCCTGCTGCCCACTGCCTTTGCCGACGTGGGTTGTGAGTTGTGCTACAGCCTTGACGACGTACTTGAACGCGTCCACGTGCTCAACATGCTGCGCGTCCAGTTCGAGCGGATGACCAGTCAGCACTTTCCCGGGTTGCGCGAGTACGCCGCCTATTTCGGACTCACCAGTGCGCGACTCGGCCGGGCCCGCGATGACGTGATCGTCATGCACCCCGGGCCGATCAATCGCGGCGTCGAGATGGACTCGCTCGTTGCCGATGGGCCCAACAGCGTGATCCTCGACCAGGTGGCCAATGGCCTTGCGGTGCGTATGGCGGTGCTGTTTCTCGTCACTGGTGCCAAACAGAAGGATGCCGTTTAGCCTCGCGCCAAAGATCGGCGATGCAGGCATGGTATTGGTTCATGAGTAACCGCGGCTTGTTGTTGATCATTTCCGGTCCCGCCGGCGTGGGCAAGACGACGATTGCCCACAAGGTCGAGCAGCACTTCGATGCCGAGTTCAGCGTATCGATGACCACGCGGGGTCAAACGGGGCAGGACACCGACGGCGTCGACTATGATTTCGTGGAAATCCAACGCTTCGAGCAGTTACGCGACGAAGGCGCGCTGCTCGAATGGGCCGAAGTGTTCGGCAACTATTACGGAACACCCAAACAACCGGTACTCGACGCGTTGGCGGCGGGTCGGCTGATGATCGTCGAGATCGACGTCCAGGGCGCCGAGCAGGTCAAATCGCACATGCCCGACGCTTACGCGATTTTTGTCGTCCCGCCCAGTGATCGGGCACTGCTTGAGCGTTTGCGCGGTCGCAAGCGTGATGACGAGGCTGCGATTGAGAAGCGCTACGCCGAAGCCCGCAGGGAGATTGCCCGAGCCCGGTTGGGCAGCGTTTACGACGAGTACGTCGTAAACGACGTACTTGAAACGGTCGTTGGGGAAACGATCGACCTGGTTGAGAAAAAGCTTCTCAGGCAATCGAGGGTGTAGTCGCGTGCCAGCCACACAAGTGATCATCATTGGCGGCGGGATCGTCGGTGCCGCCTGCGCGCACGAGCTGACGCAACGGGGCCATCGCGTCACGATCATCGATCGCGGCATCATTGGTCATGGCTGCTCTTACGGCAACGCGGGATGGATCGTGCCGTCGCATTCATTGCCGCTGCCCCAGCCGGGCGTTTTGGCCAAGGCGGGCAAGTTCATGCTCGATCCAGAAAGCCCGTTTTATATCAAGCCACGCTTGAGCTGGGAACTGCTCGGCTGGCTTGCCTCGTTTGCCCGCCACGCCAACGAAGCGCACCTGTACCGCGGCGGCAGGGCGTTGGTCGAGTTGGCACAAGCGAGCCTCGAATACTACACGAACTTTGCCGCCGCCGGTGGGGCCGCGACCGGTTTTTGCCAACGCGGCATGATCCACCTCTGCGCGACCGAGCGTATGCTCGAGGAGGTGGTCAAGGAGGCGAAACTGCTGGCTGGGTTCGGCGTGCCGGCTCGTGTGCTCGACCGCGACGAATTGTACGCGATCGAGCCGGCACTCAGGCCGGGACTTGTCGGAGCCGTGCACTTCACCGCCGAAGCCCACGCTGAACCGTTAAAGATGGTTCAGGCGTTCGTGAAATCTGCCGCTGATCGTGGCGCTACCATCTGCGAGCGTACCGAGTTGATCGATTTCGATCGTCGCGACAACCGGATCGAGGCTGTTCTCACCACCCGTGGCCGACTGCGGGCCGATCATTTTGTGCTCGCCGCCGGTTCGTGGTCGTCACCGCTGGGCAAGCGGCTTGGTATTCACCTGCCTATCCAGCCGGCCAAGGGCTACGCCGTCTTCATGGAGCAACCCGACCCGATGCCAACCTATCCGGCCATGCTCGACGAGCACAAGATCGGCGTGACGCCTCGCGATGGATCACTCAAGCTGGCCGGCACGCTTGAATTGGCCGGCATGGACGAGTCGATCACCAAACGCCGCGTCGACGCCATCATCCGTGGCGCGCAGAAGTTCTATTACATTCCCGCCGAGCCGAAGATCCTCGAGATCTGGCGTGGCCTGCGACCCTGCACGCCTGACGGCCTGCCCGCAATCGGCCCCGCGCCCGCCTCTCGCGCTGCCAATCTTATCCTCGCCTCCGGCCACGCCATGCTCGGACTCACACTTGCCCCCGGCACCGCCATGCTCGTCGCCGACATGATCGAGCACAAGTCCCCGTGGATGGACATGACGCCGTTTAGTCCAGCACGATTTTGAGCCTGCCGCCTCTTTTGGACCCCGGGTCATATCCGGAGCATCCGGGGTATCTGGGGGCACCGGGGGGGGGGTACCGGGGGGTACCGGGGGTTGTGGTGCGTGGAGGCGCTGATATTGTCTGGCACATGAATGCGGCGGTGTTTCTTGATCGTGACGGCACGCTGATCCATCAAATGGCCGACCCGGCCGATCCCGGCTGCGTCGAGTTGATCCGCGGGGCGGCGGCAGCAGTGGCATCCATTTGCGGGCTGGGCTACAAGGTTGTCGTCGTGACCAATCAGCCGGCCGTTGCCAGGGGCCAATGTACGCTTTCTCAAGTCGACGCGATTCACCAGCAGATCAACGATGCGATACAACGATCGACCGGTGCGACGATCGATCGGTTCTACTTCTGTCCACACGATCCAAAGGGCACGATTGACCAGTACAAATCCGATCATCCTTGGCGCAAGCCGAAGCCGGGGATGCTCAAGCACGCGGCGCAAGAGATGGGATTGGACATTGACCAGTCGTGGATGATTGGCGACAGCGAAGCGGACGTGCAGGCCGGCGCAGCCGTGGGTGTTCGGACGGTGTTGCTGACGGATCAGGCCGATGCCGTCCATGCCGCTGGTGGTCAGCATGGCGGCAAAAAGTGCAACCCGGACTATGTGGCACCCAACCTGATTGAAGCGGTCAAGGCCGTCGCCCAACAACGCCGCCCGGAAGTATTCGAGCACACGCACGATCTGGCTGACGGGCTTGCCGCACCGACGCGGCGGGCAACTGAAACCATGGACGAACCGGTCAGCCAACGACGCCGGGAGGCAGTGCCGACGACAGCCGCACCGGGTAAACCTCCTCGAGCACAACCGTCGGGCAGGCTGGATCCCGAGATACCAGTGCCGGCATCGCTGGCGACCCCCGCGCCGGACAAACCATCACAATCCGCCGACGATACCGCTGTCCACCAGGTGCTGCGCCAGATCTTGCAGGAGTTGCGATCACAGCGATCAGCCGAGCGGGACTTTTCCTTTGCCTCCGCGGTGGCGGTGGTTCTTCAGATCGTCACGGTAGCCTGTGTGCTGGGCGCGTTATTTCTAGGCGGCACGGGTCATATCGAGTCGTTTCACCACTGGATGGGCTG
>CAUYYV010000221.1:0-5962 GCA_963577075.1 Phycisphaerae bacterium | reverse complement strand
AGCGTACTCATAAAATCAGCACGTGGTGCGGTTTCCACCACGATGTGCCTTGTGCCGATGTGATCCGCGGTAATCTGCGCATATGCGCTTTCGTCGTATTCAAGTTCAGGCATCCTCACGCTAAAGGTTTGCAGCGACTCGCCGCCCCGAGCCTTCAGTTCCTGTTGCGCCATCGCCGCCACGACCGATGAATCAATCCCACCGGAAAGAAAACAGCCCAGCGGCACATCTGCCTCAAGCCGCCGACTTACGGCGTCGCTGAGCATCTCGTGGAACGTCGGTGCGTGGTCATCGCCCGATGATGATTCCCATGCCGGCGGCGACCAATACGATTCGAGTCGGGAGACGCCGCGGGAGTCGATCATCAGCCGATGGGCTGCCGGAATCTCCTCGATGCCGTCGATCAGGCTTTGCTCGAAGGTATAACCCAGCCGCAGGTAGGTTCGCAGTGCATCATGACTGATTTTCACCGGTGATGCACCCGCCGACCCCGCGACAAGCGCCGCGATCAGGCTTGCAAAAGAGATCTCATTGTCACCGCGGCAGAAATAGAGAGGCTTTTTGCCCATGCGATCGCGCGCTGCCAGCAGCGCCTGCTCTCGCTCATCCCAGATCGCAAAGGCGAAGAACCCGTCGAGCTTCGTCGGCAACTCGTGGCCCCATTGACGATAGCCATGCAGCAGCACCTCGGTATCACTGTGATCGCTGCTGAACCGATGACCCCGGACTTCCAACTCGCCGCGTAAGGCGCGGTGGTTGTAGATCATGCCGTTGAAGACAACGGTAACGGGCCCGAAGCGATCCGTCGCCGCCGCCGACATGGGCTGAGCGCCGCCGACATGATCGATGATGCTCAGCCTCGCGTGCGCCAGGGCGGCGCGGCCGCACGACAGGATCGCCTCGCCGTCGGGCCCGCGATGACGTACCTGTCTCAACATGGCCTCGAGTCGCCGCGGATCGATCGGCCTGCCATCGAAACGCACAATGCCCGCGATGCCGCACATAGCGGTAAAGTCTATCGGAAACGTTGAAAAACTTCAGGTACGCCGGGGTGATCGTGCTGATGCAGACCGCGATCTCATCTGGGGATATCCCTTATGGTGATGCCATCACCGCGCCAGGCGCAGGTGCAGTTCGCGCAGTTGCTTGTCATCAACGGGCGACGGTGCTTCGGTCATCAAGTCCGCGCCAGTCTGCGTCTTGGGAAACGCGATCACGTCGCGGATATTCGTCGTGCCGCACAGGTGCATGATGATGCGATCGAGTCCTAGGGCGATGCCGCCATGCGGTGGAGCGCCCATCTGAAGCGCGTCGAGCAGGAATCCGAATTTTTCCTGCGCCTCATCGTCGCTGATGCCCAACAGCTTGAAGACTCGCAACTGCACATCGCGGCGATGGATACGCACCGACCCGCCGCCCAGTTCCGAGCCGTTGAGCACCAGGTCATACGCCTCGGAGAGTACGCCGGCCGTGTCGCTCTCGAGCTTGTCCATGTCCTCATCCCGGGGCGAGGTGAACGGGTGATGCAGACTGTCCCAACGTTTCTCCTGTTCGTTCCACCCGAAGGCGGGAAAGTCGACTACCCACAGCCACCGCCAGTCAGATTCATCGATCAGCCCGAGCTGTTTACCCAACCGCACCCGTAGCTCACCAAGCGTACGGTGCACGATAGCCGGATTCGCACTGACGCCAAAACACAACAGGTCGCCGTCGTCAGCACCTGTCTGCTCGATTAGTTTCTCAGTGACCGGTTCGAGAAACTTGGCAATACCCGTGGCGAGTTTGCCGGCTTCAATCTTGGTCACCGGCAGACCGCCGGCGCCGAACGACTTGACCCATTCGGCGATTTCATCGGTTTCCTTGCGGCTCATCTTGCCGCCTCCGGGTACACAGATGACCTTGACGCACCCACCCTCATCCAGCGCGCTGCGAAACACGCGAAAGTCCGTCTGGCCAGCCAACCCGCTGATATCCGTCAGTTCCATCCCGCAACGCAGGTCCGGCCGATCCGACCCGAACCGGTTCATCGCCTCGGCGTAGCTCATGCGCTTGATTGGAGGCACGTCCACGTCAAGCACCCGCTTCCAAATACGACGCACCAGCGTCTCGATCACCTCGAGAACGTCGTCAGCCTCGACGAAGCTCATCTCGACATCGAGTTGGGTGAACTCGGCCTGACGATCGGCTCGTGGGTCCTCGTCGCGAAAGCAACGCACGATCTGCACGTAGCGATCGACACCCGAGACCATCAGGATCTGCTTGAATAGCTGCGGACTCTGCGGCAGTGCGTAAAAGCTTCCCGCCTGAAGCCGGCTGGGCACGAGAAAATCGCGAGCACCTTCCGGCGTCGACCGGCACAGAAACGGTGTCTCGATCTCGTAGAACCCGTGTTCGTCGAAATAGTCGCGCATGATCTTCGTAACGCGGTGTCGCGTACGCAGGATACCGAGCATCTGGGGGCGGCGAAGGTCGATGTACCGATAGCGCAGCCGCATCTCTTCGTTGACACGGCCGGCGTTGCCGGGGGTGAACGGCGGGGTCTGCGATTTGTTGAGCACCACCAACTCGTCGGCAACGACCTCGATCTGTCCGGTTGCCAGCTTGGGATTGGCCAGGTCCTTGCCCGTTTCTGGATCCGTGCCACGCGCCACGACCCGGCCACTCACCCAGATCACGTCTTCGTTTCGCAACGAATCAGCCACCTTGTGCGCGTCGGGATAATCCGGGGCGAACGCAATCTGCGTGACGCCTTCGCGGTCGCGCAGGTCGATGAAGATCAGGTTGCCATGGTCTCGGTACGAGTTGACCCACCCCGATAGTGACGCCGCCTGATCGACGTGCTCGATGCGTAGTTCGTTACAGGTATGGGTGCGAGGATGCCTGGACATTGACGCAATCCTTCGATCAGTGTGCGGCGTCGGCTGGGGCACGGGCGCCGCATGAAACGATCACTTGAGGCACATTGCCCCGATCACTGCCGAGGCCGGGCGGCGGGGCCTAGATTACACGATTTATCACCAGCAATCCGAACGGGACAGGGCCGACAGAGCCCCATCGGCGACAGACGGGCGCGACTAATTGTTGCGGCGTTTCGACAGCGCCGCACCTCCGATCAGCGTCGCCGTTGTGGATGCGATCTTACGCATGATGGGTATATTGTAGCCGGCAGGTTTGATCGGGCAACAGGGCAGGCGAGTTGAGTCATGTTCACCGGAATTGTACAGGTCATGGGCCGGGTTGCGTCGCTGGACGCCGTTGCTGCAGGGACGCGGTTGGTGATCGACCGTCGCGGATGGAATCCGCCGCAGCGCCCGGTGGCCGAGGGTGACTCGATCTGCATCAGCGGTGTATGCCTGACCGTCGTGGCCTGTGATGAAAGGATACTGGCATTCGACGTGATCCCTGAGACGCTGCGTCGAACCACGCTGGGATCATTGCAGGCGGGCAGTGACGTGAACATCGAGCCCTCCTTGACGGCGCAAACGCCGATGAGCGGTCATTTCGTGCAGGGCCACGTCGAGGGGGTCGGCATCGTGACCCACGCCGACCACGGCCGGGAAGTGCGCCTGCGCATCGAACCGCCCAACGATCTGGCAGCCTGCATCATTGCCAAGGGTTCGATCACGCTCGACGGTATAAGCATGACAATCGCTGAAGTTCGATCAACTGATTTCGAGGTGGCGCTGATCCCCGAAACGATTGAGCGGACGACGCTGGGTGCCGCCGAGCGAGGCAGCCGGCTGAACCTCGAAACGGATATCGTCAGTCGCACGGTCGTGCAGGCACTCGAACGAATGACCAAGCGCGGCGGAGGCGTCACGCTGGACACGCTGCGCTGCGCGGGCTTTGTTGGACAAGATGCCTTGTGATTGGCCTTGCGTGATGCGGCAGGGGGATCACGCGGCTTGAAACTCGGCGATAGCCGAGGTGGTGTCGCCATCACTCACGCTGGCGGATTCGGCCACAGCGGCTACGAGCACGGTCAGGTCGTCGTTCTGATTGAGTGAGCCGACCTGGCGATCCAACTTGTCGGCCAGCCTCAGTAGTGCCTTGTCGATCGGCTCGTGCGCCAAGTTGCGAAATTCTTCGACGTAGTTTTTATTCGTGATACCTTGGGCGGACGACCGCTCACCCTTCTTCCGGGGAAACGCCATTTCGAAGCCGTCGCTGTGAAAAATCAGACGATCGCCCGGCGCCAGTTGTACTCGCGTCAATTCGTACTGTTCATCAGGGAATACGCCGAGAATCGCGCCATCCGTCTCAATCGGACTGATCAAACCGTCAGATCGCAGCAGCAGTGGAAACGGGTGGCCGGCCCGGGCGACCCGTGCCTCGAGCGTGCGCGTGTCGATGATGCCGTAGACGGCCGTGGCGGTCCGTACCGAGATCGACTGGTGGTGCGCGACATCGCGGTTGAGCCTGGCCAGCGCCTCGTTGGGCGACACGATCCGCCCATCGCCGGCCGATTCGGCATCGAGTTGGCGCAGCATCATAGCGCTCTTGATGTAAGTCGTCATCAGCGCCGCTGGCACACCGTGACCCACCGCATCAACGAGGAAAAAACCAACGTGATGATCGTCGAGTATTCGCACGTCGTATATGTCACCGCTGACATAGCCTGCCGGGCGAAACAGCACGTTGATTTCGATATCGCGAAGTTTGGGCATTTCTTTGGGCAGAAAATCACGCTGCAACTGCGCCGCCAGGCGCAACTCCTCATCAATCTTGTTGAATTGATCAATCACACCCCCGTGTTGCAGGTGCAGCATTGCCAGTTCAGTCCTGACAGCACACACGACGTCGTGAGTGCTCCAGAGCGTTTTGATCACGGCCGCGATCGCCACGGGCGGGCTTTGCGGCGGCGCGGCAATCACACCTTCCTGCACCGTGCTGCCCAGCGGGCATGGCTCACCGGGCCGAGTCAAAAGGGCGGGCAAGTGACGATCCTGAAGCAGGGCGATCAGGTCATAGACCTGGTCGAGTTGGGGCTGATCGATCATGATCCATACGACGCCGCAATTGTCCAACTGGTTGGGGTGGTCCAATAACTGGCCGGCCGAGGCGGTGGCAAGGGACGGACGATCCTTTTCGTCCCAAAACTGCAGCACCTGATCGACCAGCCCCGCGCCTTGGTGGGGCGGCGTCATTCCAACCATCATGAGGGGTTCGCTGTGCATAGACGCTGCAACGCCGATCCAGTAAACGGCCGTTTATGCCGGCTTCGTTCCGATCTGATCGGATCAGTGAGCCCATCGCTTGAGGTCGCGGTGGGGCAGGTCAATCTGCTGGCCGGTTTCGAGTTCCAATTCATCGATCATGCCCCCGGCCAGTTCGATGGCATATCGGGCACCCCATTTGCTCGGATAGGTTTTGAACTCGTCATCGGGTACGCCAGGCTCCAGATGCATCCGGTGCAGGTCCACGATGTACCCTCCGGGGTCGAGATAGAGCAGGTCGATCGGCACAAGGCAGCCACGCATCCAAAAACTCTGTTTCCTTGCGTCGGGAAAGACGAACAGCATGCCATCGGCCAGACCAATCCGCTCGCGCCCGCTCAGACCCCGGCGCCGGGTCGCTTGGTCAACGGCAAGTTCGAGCGCAAATAACCGTCCGCCGATGTCGACGGTGATCGACGGCGGGACCAACTCGGCTGAGGGCTGGCCGCTGCATGCCGTCAGTACGGCCATGACCGTCGCCAGTGCCCATCGAAGCGTCAACCATTTACCAGCCACGCATGGTCCTTTGCGGTGAATGTAATATCTGTCTTCGGCAACGCCGCCAGATCAAATCGATCGACGAACTCGGCACCGCCCATCGGTCGCGGCTCATCGATCAGCCCGCACCAGTGTCCCATCAAACCGATGATCCGCTCGGCCGACACCGCCTGCTCGCGATACCAAGATACCCGTGTGTCACCGTGACGTTTGGCCAGGCGCCGGCCGTCGGGTCCGAGCACCAGGGG
>CAUYYV010000220.1:0-5971 GCA_963577075.1 Phycisphaerae bacterium | reverse complement strand
TGATCGATCCGGCGTACGTCGATCCCGACCGCCGCGGTGGGGGGGTCGCCGCGGCACTGATGGCCCATTGCCTCGATCACTGCGCCCGAGCATTGTTCGAGCGGGTCCTGATCGATCGCAGCGAGGGTTGTTATTCGATCCCGTTTTACCAATCGCTTGGATTCGTCGAGGCGGCGTCGTTTGTTCGCTTCAATGTTTAACAGCGTGCCGGATGCGCGGCGTGCTTGTAGTGCTTGCCTTCGGCTTGCGGCTAAATGGGGATGGGACGCTACAATGGTCCCGCTTCGACCGTCCGCAGAGAACCACCGCGATGGCACCAGTCGTTGCTGATCGATCCGACGTCAAGGCCCGGCTCATGGTCGGACTTGAGATCCATGTCGAGCTGGCGACGCGGAGCAAAATGTTCACCGCCGCGCCCAACGTGGCGCACCGCGACAATTACGACGCCGAGCCCAACACGCTCTGTGATCCTGTCGTCGTCGGCATGCCGGGTGTGCTGCCGGTGATCAACAAACAGGCGGTCGAGATGTCGATGCTCGTCGGCTTGGCGCTCGACTGCCGGATCGCATCGTTTACCAAGTGGGACCGCAAGAGCTACTACTACCCCGACCTGCCCAAGAACTACCAGATCAGCCAGTACGACCTGCCGCTCTGCCACGACGGCGAGTTGGAGATTTCCATTTGCGACGATCCGGGCGCGCCGCACAAAACCATTCGCATTATCCGTGCCCACCTCGAGGAAGATGCCGGCAAGCTGCTGCACGAGGCTCCCGGCGGCGTTCCGATCGATCATTCGATCGTCGATCTGAACCGGGCCGGCACGCCGCTGCTTGAAATCGTTACGCACCCCGATTTCGACTCGGCCGAACAGGTGCTCATGTTCTGCCGCGCCCTGCGCAACATCTGTCGGTTTCTGGGCGTGTCCGAGGGCGTGATGCAGCGTGGGCACATTCGCTTCGAGCCGAACATAAACGTGATCATCGAGCACGACGGCAACCAGTACAAGACGCCGATCGTCGAGATCAAGAACCTCAACAGCTTCAAGGCGGTACACGGCGCAGTGAAGTTTGAGTACCAGCGCCAGATCGACGACTGGATCGAGACCGGCGTGGTCATGGACTCGGGCACGAAATCGACTCGCGGTTGGGACGACGCCCGGCAGGAAACGTTCCTCCAGCGCGAAAAGGAAGAGGCCCATGATTACCGCTATTTTCCCGACCCCGACCTCGTGCCGGTGGTCATCTCGGATGAATGGCGCGAGGCGGTGCGCGCCCGCATGCCTGAGTTGCCGTTGCACCGCGAGCAAAGGTATGTCAGTGATTTGGGGCTTGCGGTCAAAGATGCCCGGGCGCTGATTGATGAACGCGACGTGTGCGTGTTTTTTGAGGATGTGCTCGCCGCCGGCGTCGAGCCGAAACGAGCCGCCGCCATGTTGCTCAACTACGGTGCCAAGCGGGCCAATGAACGAAACTGCCTCGTTCATGAACTGGGCATCACGCCCCGGCAGATCGGGCAGATCGCCGCCCTCGCCGACGTCGACAAGATAAGCTCAAGCAGCGCTGATGAACTGTTCGGCCTCTGCTGCCTGGCCCAGAACACGGATATCCCGCCCGACAGGCTCGCCGAGCAACACGGACTGTTGCAGGTCTCCGATACCAGCGTGCTCGACGTGTATATCGATCAAGTGATCGCCAACCCGAAGATGGCCGGGGCGATCGAGGATGTCAAGGCCGGTAAAGACAAGGCGATCGGCGCCCTGATCGGGCAGGTGATGAAACTGTCGAAGGGGCAGGCCAACCCGAAAGCCGTCGGCGACATGATCAAGCAGAAACTGCGGGGTTGACTTTGGCGCGAGACAAAGACCAGGTGATCATCGACGACTCGTGGTACGTGCGGTCGAACGGCTTAAAGGACCGAGCCGCGGCGGGGGGCGTGGTCGTCAGGCGTGACGGCAAAAACGTGCTGGTGCTGCTCGGTCGGTCGCACGGGCTAGGCAAGTATTTTCTGCCCAAAGGTGGCGTCGAACCGGGGGAACTGGTCGAAAAGGCGGCGCGGCGCGAAATCGAAGAAGAAGTCGGCGTGACCGATCTGACCCTGCTCGACGATCTGGGCCGCCTGGCCAGGGCCAACTTCACACGCACCCGCTGGGTGACCACGCATTATTTTCTCTACCTGACCCGGCAGATCGAAGCGACGCCGACCGACGCCGACCGCCACCCGCCGCCGCACTGGTACCCGATCGATCAACTGCCCGAAATCTTCTGGCCCGAGCAGCTCAGGATGATCGAATCCAACCGCGATCGCATCGTGTCGGCCGCGATGGCGAACGCTTGCGACTAAACTTTTGGTGTCGACAAATTACTTGTGACTGGTGCGGCTGTGCCTGCGTGATACCAAACGGTCGCTGCTTCTGGCATCGGAGATGTCAAGTCAAGTTCTGGCTGCTTCAGAGCGATCGGCATGATCCAGCCGTTTAAGATCGATTCTTTCGTTCCCACTCCGCTTTTCGCCTGACTTTTTCCTCAAGCCGTGTACGGGCGGCCTTTTCCAGATCCTTGAGTCGATCGAGTTGCTTGCCGGCTCGCTGCAACTTCTCGGTCGGGGCCTCGTCAAGAGCGTTCAATCTTTCGAGTCGACTTACCAGCGCGGTCTGTTCGTTGGCCAATTGTACGATCTTGGCCTCGAGCTTGACCATGTTCATCATGTTGATTCTGGCCAGCGATGGTGAGGGCTCGCCAAGAAGCATGGGCGCGTCGGGTTTGTCGGATTGTGGCCTGCTGCCTTCTGGGCGGCTGCGACGATTGTTAAAACGTCGTTCCATCAGATTTAAGGTTCCCCTGAGCCGGTGCCCGCGACCGTCGCGGGTGACTCCTTTGCATTCTGACATAACTTGCCGATTTTGCAACCCTTGATTCCCGGCCGGCGCCACGCTGCTCAAAAAGCATTGGCCGGGGTTTCGGGTAATGCCAGGATCGTGCGGTGACTCGGCGACGGGGTGGCCCTGACCACCGACCGGCCTTTCCGGGCTAAGATATCGTTATGCCCAAGGCGGTCCGCATCAGTCTTGCCAACAAGTGCCAACTGCTGTTCGGCGCCGCGGTGATCCTGATTGTCAGCGCTGCGCTGGCGGTGGTGTGGTTTCGTCTTCAAAAACTGACCGGCGAGGGGCCCGAGCGATGGGCCGAGGGTACGGCGAAGATGTGGCTGGCCAATCGCTATGACTGGCCCCAGCCGTTCGACGTTATCGTCGCTGCGACGGACACCGACCGGGACGGCCTTGTCGCCATCGAGCGGGAGCAGTTCGATTCCGTGTCGCAACAGGATGTGTTTCTGCGCCAGACGATTGCCCTGTTTGAGAGCGATCCCGATCGTCGCAAAAAGACACGGGATACGAGGGACTCGAAAGGGCGGCCCTATTACCGCTACGTCCGCGCCGTGCGCCGATCGGACCTGGACAAGGGTAGTTTCGAGGCGCGGCTGGGCACGGCCGGGTTGCCCGACCCACTTGAGCAGATCCTGTTGATCCAGTTCCGCATCGACTACATACAGCGCCAGCAGACATACAACCGCATCTTCATTATCACGGCAGGGTTGGTCGCGATGCTGATGGCGATCGGGGTGTTCTGGTTCGTGACGACGCGGCTGATTCTCTCGCCTGTACGCGTGCTGCGCGACACGGCTGAGAAAATCGCCGAGGGGGACACGAACATCCGCTCGGACATCAACACGGGCGATGAGTTCGAGCAGCTGTCCGACGCATTTAACACCATGGTGGCCAATCTCAACGCCCAGGAGCAGGCGGTCCGCCAGACCAACAAGGGCCTAGATCTTCGCCTAGGTGAGTTGGCCGAGCACAACGTCGCCCTTTATCAGGCGAACCGGATCAAGGACGATTTTCTGGCCAACGTATCACACGAACTGCGCACGCCGTTGCACAGCATCATCGGTTTCGCCGAGGTTCTGCAGGAAACACTGCGGTCGCGCACGGGCCCGGTAGACGAGAAGCGCAAGCGCTACATTGCCAACATCATCACGTCGAGCCGGCGGCTGCTGGACCTGATCAACGACCTGCTGGACCTGGCCAAGATCGAGGCCGGGCGCGTCGAGCTGACCGTCGGGCCGATGAGTGTCAAGGACACGGCCGAGGGTCTTGTCAACCTGATCCGCCCGCAGGCCGAGCGGGCCTCGATCGAACTGGTGACGAAGGTGCAACGCAATCTACCCACGGTGCAAACGGATGCGGGCAAGGTGCAGCAGATAGTGTTCAACTTCTTGTCAAACGCGGTCAAGTTCACGCCCGACGGCGGCACGGTGACGCTGTCATCCGAGATGATCGCGGGCAACGGGCCAAACAAGCCGGGATTACGCATCAGTGTCCGCGACACCGGCCCGGGCATACCGGACCACATGCAGGAAAAGATCTTCGAGAAGTTCACGCAACTGGAGTCGGCCGTCACCCGCGAGCACGGTGGCACCGGGCTGGGCCTGACCATCAGCCGCGACCTGGCGCAATTGCTTCAGGGCGAAATAGAGTTGGAGAGCCGCCAAGGTCAGGGCGCCACGTTCAGCCTGGTGATTCCCTTGCAATTGGCAACACGCGGGGCTGTGTTGATGCCTGATGCGGCTGATCCGGCGAGCACGGTCGACCCGGGCGAATGACACGATCGCGTTCATCTTCGATTCGTGAGATTCATCGGTTGCGCGTTGCCAGGCTGCATCGTGGTCGTCACGGGAGAGACAAAACATCCACCGTTGGGACTGTGCCATTGTCAGTGCCGCGTAGAGCCGAGCCATGCAGTCAGCGACGACTCTGCCATGCAGTTGACGACTTCGCTCGCGGTGGCGCCGGCGCGGCGGGCGGTCAGGACGCCGTAGCGCAGGTGGTCGAGGTCGCCCGGGCCGTGGGCGTCGGTGTTGATCGACAGCTTGACGCCGGCGGCGATCGCGGCGCAGGCGTGCGTGTCGCGCAGGTCAAGCCGCCAGGTGTTGGCGTTGATTTCCATCGCAATACCGCGGTCGGCGGCGGCGGCGATGATTTTTGTCATGTCGGGGGACAGGCCCTCGCGGCGAAGGATCAGCCGGCCCGTCGGGTGGCCGAGGATCGTCACGTACGGGTTGGCGATCGCCTTGATTAATCGCGAGGTCGCCTTTCTCGAATCTTGCGACAACGCGGCGTGCGGGCTGGCAACGACGACGTCGAGCTGTTTGAGCAGGCTGTTGGGATAATCGAGGCTGCCATCGGCAAGGATGTCCACCTCCGTGCCGGCCAGGATGGCGATCGTGTCCTTCATCTCACCGGCCACGGTACGGATATCCTCGATGTGCTTCTCGAGCCGTTCGTTGGTAAGCCCGTTGGCCTGAGCCTGGCCCTTGGAATGGTCGGTGACGGCCACGGTGTGAAACCCACGCTCGGCACAGGCGGTGGCCAGTTCGCGGATCGACCACTTGCCGTCGCTGGCCGTCGTGTGCGCGTGCAACTCGGCCTTGATGTCTGAAAGCTCCAACAGGGTCGGCAGCCTGTTGTTCTCAGCCAATGCGATCTCACCTCGGTCCTCGCGCAACTCCGGTGGGATCCAGGCAAGATCAAGTGCTTGGTAGACCTCCTGCTCCGTTGCGCCCGCGACGACCTTTTCGCCCTGGAGCAGGGCGTATTCATTGAGTCGCATGTCACGCTTGATGGCGCGTTCGCGCATGCGGATGTTGTGCTCTTTCGATCCGGTGAAGTACATCAGTGCCGCGCCGAACTGCTTTGGGTCGATGATGCGCAGATCGGCCTGGATCCTGCCCTCGACGCGCACGGATGTCTTGGTCTCGCCGCGGACCAGCACGTCGGTGACCGGTTCGAGCTTGATGAACGCCTCGCTGATCGCACCAGCGTCTTCCGGGTTCGCCGCGATGAGCAGGTCGATGTCGCCGATCGTTTCCCTGCCGCGACGCAGGCTGCCGGCATGTTCGATCTGCTTGACCTGCC
>CAUYYV010000219.1:0-5976 GCA_963577075.1 Phycisphaerae bacterium | reverse complement strand
TTAAACATCGAGACGCGAAATCACGCCCACATGACTGTTGCAACGGATAGCACGTGGAAGATTGGCCGTGGTCCAATCGTCCACAATGATCTGTTTGGCGGCGAACGCTACGATGCACGGTTGGAGCAACCGGGCTGGACAACAACCGAATTTGATGACGATCAGTGGGATTTCGCGGCCATCAAATCCAGCCCGGGGGGCAGGCTGGAATCACAAACGCTGCCACCGATCAAGGCCGGCAAGACGATTGCTCCACGAACGGTTACCAGTCCGAAATCCGGTGTATACGTCTTTGACTTCGGACAACTTTTCGGGGGCTGGGCAAGGATTCATCTCAAAGGCCCCAAAGGCGCAACGGTGACCTTGCGATATTCGGCGCGCATCTGTCCGCGCACAGGCCTGATCGATCAAAGCCACTACACCAGGCATCATCAATTTCGGTCATCATCACCCGAACCGAATGAAGTCGACATCTATACGCTCAAAGGTGATGCACAAGGAGAAACATACACGCCTCGATTCACGTTTCACCCGGTCCGATACGTTCAGGTCGAGGGCTTCCCCGGAACACCCACTGCGGAGAACCTAGAGGGCGTGGTCGTCCACTCGGACTTTGACTTGTGCGCCCGATTTCATTGCTCAAATCCCCTGTTCAACCAGATCCACGACAACGTGGGCCGGACGCTGACCAATGCTCTATACGGCATGCCGATGGACTGTCTTCACCGCGAGCCGTGGGCGTGGATCGATCCGGGGACGGTGGCCTCGCTGCTTTCTTGCAGGCAGCACATGCCGCAGTTCTGGACCAAGTGGCTCGACGACATCAGAAATGCCCAGGATGACAAGGGCAGGGTGCCGGACATTGTGCCGCGCTACTATGTCAAGGATGTATCTGACCCGGCGTGGGGGGGGAACTACCCAATTCTCGTCTGGTACCTGTATCAGTATTACGACGATATCCGCTTGCTCGAGGATAACTATCCCGGGCTGAAGCGATGGCTCGCTTACCTCACTTCAATCTCGACGAACCATCTTGTTGAGAAAGGCAACTGGGGTGACCACATGCTGCCGGGCACGTCACCGGGCGAGGAAGAAATGATCTCTTCGCAAACCCCGCCTCCGCTGGTTTGGACAGGTTACTACTATCGAGCGGCTGCGGTTACCGCGCAGGTGGCGGATCGACTTGGGCATTGCGATGACGCGGCGCAGTATTCACGCCTCGCCGGAAGTATCTGCGAAGCGTTTAATAGGCGATGGCTCGACACGCATCGCCATCAATACGCTTCGGGCTCGCAGACAGCCAACGCGTTGCCGCTGGCGCTGGGAATCGTACCGGATGAACATAAAGGCGGCGTCATCGAAAGCATTATAAATGACATCATGCAAAACCATCGGGGCCATTTTTACACGGGCAACATCGGCACCCCATGCATGATCGACGCGCTCGCTGCACACGGTTACGAACGAGTGATCTACCGGGTGGCCAATGCGACGGACTATCCCGGGTGGGGATACATGGTCAACCAGGGGGCAACGACCATTTGGGAACACTGGGGATTGGCCCATGGCGAAGACAGCATGATGATGTTCGGATCGATCGAGGAGTTTTTCTTCAATACCCTGGCCGGCATCAGCGGACCGACTTGCTTTGGCCCAGCGGCCATGGCGCCCGGCTTTCGCCAGATTCGCATTCGCCCTTGTGTCGTCGATGATCTGAGGCACGCAGAGGCGTCGATTCGATCGGTCCGAGGCATGATCGCTTCAAGTTGGCGGAAGGCGGAAGATTCAATCTCCCTCAAGGTGACAATACCGGCCAACAGCCGAGTCGATGTGAGCGTGCCGAAAATAGGGCTCGACGAGGTCAGCATTACGGAAGGTGATACAACCGTCTTTGCGGATGGTCGCTACATCCACGGTGCGGAGGGCGTCGCCAATGCCCGCGAGATGAAGGAGTACGTAACATTCGCGGTGGGGTCGGGGAACTATCATTTTCGCTTAACTGGGCCACACTCGGATCAACGTGCCCCCTACGCTACGGACCGCCCAACCGCGGACATCCAATAGCGGATTCAGTCTTGGCTAATACACGTGGCCAACGCCCTGCAGGCACTGTCATCTCACAATTCTTCAACTCCGGCGCTTCATCCCTTCCATGTTTTCTGCAACTACTGACATCCTCCAGTGTTGGCGAGAACCAGGACGATCAAAGCAGGCAAATGAGTTGAGCTAAGGACGCAACCGACGGTCGCGGCTTTATGTAATGTACTTGCCCTGGAACCCGGCTCCCGATTCCGGAGTTTACGCCGCGATGGCAGCGGTGATTTTCCTGGCGGCGTCCGTCAAATCATCCCCGGTTTGCATTGTGGGGATATCGTGGCGTGCGTCGTCGAGGATCCGACGGGCCTGCTCGACGTTGGTACCCTCAAGTCGAACGACCAGCGGGACCGTGAAGCCAATCTCCTTGGCGGCACCAACGATGGCGCGGGCGATGGTGTCGCACTTGGCGATGCCACCGAAGATGTTTACCAGCACGCCCCTGACATGATCATCTTCGAGGATGATGCGAAACGCCTCGGTGACAGCCTCTTCGGAAGCCGAGCCGCCGACGTCGAGGAAGTTGGCCGGCTCGCCGCCGTGCAGATTGACCAGGTCCATCGTCGCCATGGCCAGGCCCGCCCCGTTGACCAGGCAACCGATGTTGCCGTCGAGCTTGATGTACGACAGGTCGAATTGCCTGGCGCGGCGCTCGGCGGGGTCTTGCTCATGCGGGTCGGCCAGTTCAGCAATGTCCGGGTGGCGGATCAGCGCGTTGTCGTCGAAGTTGATCTTCGCGTCAATCGCCAACACATCGCCTTGCGGATGATCACTGTCCGCCCTGGTGACGACAAGGGGATTGATCTCGGCGAGCGAGGCATCGGTCTTGATAAACAGATCACAGAGCTGGGCCATGATTTTCGTGGCCTGCCTGATGTGATCACCACGGAATCCGAGCCGGTAAGCAACGTTTCGCGCCTGGTAGGGTTGCAGGCCGGCCTCGGGGTCCACGGGCACGCGGACGATGGCGTCGGGGTTGTCCTTGGCCACCTGCTCGATCTCGATACCGCCCTCGCTCGAGGCTATCAGTACGGGGCAGCGATTCGTGCGGTCGATGGCCATACCGACGTAAAACTCCTTGTCGATATCGACGCCCGCGGCGATGAGCACCTTTCGCACGGACACGCCGGCTGGACCGGTCTGGGGCGTGACCAACGGCTTGGCAAGAATATCGGCGGCGACCCGCTGCGCTTCATCGGCGGATCGGACAAGCTTGACCCCGCCTCCCTTGCCCCGGCCGCCGGCGTGGACCTGGGCCTTTACCACCACCAGCTCGGCGCCGTACCGCGACGCCAGTTCGCGATAGGCGTCACCGGCCTGTGCGCCGGTTTCAACCACGATCGCCGGTGGTACGGGCACACCGAACTGCGCCAACAAATCACGGGCCTGATATTCGTGAACTTTCATGGCTCGTGGATCATAGCCCATGCACCGGTGATGACCAAATGATTATTGCTTGGTGACCGGGGCAGGGACTGCCCGCACTTTAACATCACGCTGCGCATTGTAATCGTGTGGCTTCGACGCGGGCTGACCGCATCTTGCCGGCCCAGACACGACGGATTTCCCTTGTTTAGTGGACGAAACCATCACGTGATCCGCCCGCGTGATGCGCTTGTATAGGCGCAGCGAAAGGAGGCCAATGGCGTCGCGGAGCGGCCCAGAATACCTGTACAAACTGCCTGAACAGGGTCACGCCTATGCAAGCACTGCCGCACCACCATTGTCATTGTCATCACTGATCGGACAGGACAAGTGCAAGAAGCGTGGTGCCACGATACCGGCGACGGCGTGACCAGGGCGACATCCGCGTCAGGCAACGCAAGGCCGAGCAATTACGATCCAACCTGTGCCGACTGCCGCCTGCCACCACCGCTTCCTGGCCACCGCCCGCTGGCATTTCGCTACAATGCGCGCCAAACACGCATATCAGAGAGGCACGATCATGGACAACACGTTCAACATGAAGGGTAAGCGCGTCCTGGTCAGCGGCTCCGGCACCGGCATCGGCACGGGCATTGCGGGCGCATTTGTCGAAAGCGGTGCGGACGTTGTGTTCCACTACAGTCATGATTTCGACTCCCCGCTCGACGCCGTCGCCGAAGCGAAAGCCAACGGGGCGCGTGTCGAGGCGATCAAGGCAGACTTCTGTGCGCACGACCAGATCATGCGCCTCGCCGATCAGGCCGAGCAATTCCTCGGCGGCGTGGATGTGTTAATCAACAACTCCGGCATCACGATGAACATGCCGTTTCACGACACCACCGCCGTGCAATACGACACGCTCTACGCCGTCAACGTACGCGGCATGTTCTTCCTGACGCAATCGGTGACGCGGGGCATGATCGAGCGGGGCGGCGGCGTGGTGATCAATCTCAGTTCGGTCCACGCCTTTGAGGGCATGGCGCAGCACTCGGTGTACGCGGGCACGAAGGCCGCAGTGATGGGCATGACGCGTCAACTGGCGATCGAGTTGGCACCCCAAGGCGTTCGCGTCAACGCCATTGCACCCGGCGCAATCGAGGTACCCAACTATTACAAGGGCATGCCCGACTACAACCGCGAGGCAATGGCCCAGTGCATACCGGCCGGCTTTGTCGGCATGCCGCATGATATCGCGCAGGTTGCGCTGTTCCTCGCTTCCGACGCGGCGCGATTCATCGTCGGGCACACGCTGCTCGTCGACGGCGGTACGACGGCGTGGCTGCCGTTCAACGACGGGTTCCGCCAGCCGTTGTCGGGGCAATTCGGTAAAGGTTACGTGCCGGGGCTGTGATGCGCATCCGCATAAGGGACCACTAAATGGCTGACTGGATGGAACGGGTCAATTCCGCGATGCAGGGCGCCGGTTGCCAGACCGTCACGCTCGATGCCGGCGACGGACGGTTGCTGCTGACGCCGCACGCGGCGCGCATCGTCGGATGCGCCATCGACGGCATCGACGGTAGTGTCTTCTGGTACCACCCGAACGCCGAAGACCGGGCCGCGATGAAACGGATCATCGCGCAGCGTGAGACGTTGCTCTGCGGAGATCGGCTATGGGTATCGCCCGAGGTCGCCTACCACTGGCCGGACGTCGACGCGGCGCGCGATGATCCGTTTGCCACCTATGCCTTTGAGCAGGAGATCGACCCGGGCCGTTACGAGGTCGTCGCAGCCGAAAGTGATCGGCTCGAATTGCAGGCGGAGATGTCGCTGACCGATCATCGCGTCGATAAACGGATCGAGTTGCACGTGCAGCGACAATTCTCCATTGAAGCCGAGCCCACGGCGATCTTCCCGGATTCGGTTAAACGTCTGAGTTTCTCGATCCGCAACACGCTGACCGCCACCGGTGGCGACGAGGGTGCCGTGGCGGGCGCATGGGATATCCTGCAACTACCGGCCAGCGGCACACTCGTTTGCCCGACCGTCGGCGAGCCGGCCGAGCCCAACTGCTACTTCGACGCGTTCGGAGCCAAGCACGTGCGTCGCGACGGCCATGCGGTGTATTTTCTCGTCGACGCCAACCGGCAGATCAAGATGGGCATCCCGGCGGAGAAGACAACCGGGCGCATGGGTTACTACCGTCCGCTGCCTGGCGGTCGCAGCGTGCTGATCGTGCGTGTCTTCGCGCCGCAACCTGGCGCCCCGTACGTCGATATGCCGTTATCTCGACCGCGTGGGCAACGCACCGGCGGCGACAGCCTCCAAGCCTACAACGACAACGGCGGGTACGGCCAGTTCGGCGAGATGGAATACCACGACCCGGCCGTAATCGTCGGTCAAACCCCTACCACACGCACCGGCTCGTGCATCACCCACGTCCTCGCCGGGCCGGACGCCGACATCCGGGCGATCGGCCAGGCCCTGCTCGGTGTGCCTTTGGTCATGCCGTGACCG
>CAUYYV010000218.1:0-5983 GCA_963577075.1 Phycisphaerae bacterium | reverse complement strand
AGGGCGAACTCGCGGTCGCTGCGCTTGAACGTCAGCACGCCGCCCGGGTCGATAAAGATGTCCCGGCAGGTCGGTCCGGTCGTGTCGCGGCGATCGAACACGACGATGTCGTTCACGGCGATCACGACCGTGTCCTGCGCGCCCGGCGCGGCGCCGTCGTGCCAGGTGTCGGACTCAGACCACAGTCCGCCGCCGCTGGCGTTCGAGTGGATGATCGCCGCCGCGCACGGCCCGGCCGCCAGTGCCACCCACACCCCCACGCCGATCAACAGGTTAAACCGCCGCGCTATCATTGCGGGTCTGCGCCTTCCAGGAAGTTACGAAACGCATAATCCTGCGCGTCGCTGACGGGCATGATCTTCAGCCCGTCGATCTCGAGCGTTGCGCCGTTGCCCTGCACGGTGACGCCCACCGACCCGTCGAGCGTGGTCGGCGCGTTGATGGCAAATCCCGCCTTGTGCCATTGCCCGTAAGTGCGGTAGGGCCAAACCTGAGGGTTGGCGATGTGCCGGCCGGTATCTTCCCTGACGGAAACCCACAAGCGCAGCTGGCCGTCACCCGTGGCGACCGTCAAGTGCTCGCGGTACCACAACTCGATCCACAGCGACCCTTGAGTCGCCACGTTGTGCATGCGCTGGATCGGCAGGCGCACCTTGCGAATGCCGTGCGTCTCGATGAACGCGGTGTGCGGCCCGTCAATCCCCATCGTCGGGATCACCCGCGCCCCCGCGGGTTGATGTTGCGGCGGCGATTCATCCGGCTCGAACCCGGTGGCCAGGCCTGCAAATAGTTTGGGTTTGGTCTTGCTGTCGGGCATCGCCAGCCGCAGGCGGTCACGCCGGCTCTCGATCCGCTTCTGGAACGACGCGATCCGGCGGCGTCGATACACGTCGGGATACGAATCGAAAATGCTCTTGAGCAGTTCGAGCGTCTGGTCGGACTCGCCCATGCGGTAATTGGTGTCGGCCATGCCGTACAGCACCTGCGGCCGGTAGCTTCGGCCGCTGGGCAGGGTCAGTACCATCGCGTAATTGCGCAGCGCCGGTTCGTATTGCCCGGCGTGGCGCTGCGCATCGGCGCGCAGGAACCGGTAGAGCGCGTCGATGCGCTGTTCGGGGAAGTCTGCCTCGATCTGATCGAGCAGCCGTTGTGTCTGGCGGATATCGCCGCGGCGGAGCTGCTGCTGGGCCATGCGCTGCAACGCGCCGAGCTTGGTCGCGTCGCCCTGCCCCTCGCCGATGGGCGACACCGAGCCCAGCGATCGCGCCAGGCGATACGCGTCGGCCGCCTCGGCTATCTGCCCGGCCTGCATGAACATGTCTCCCCACGCGATGGCTGCCGCGCGGATCAGCGGGTGACGCAGCCGGTGGTTCTCCTGGATCACCTGGGAATAATGTCGGTCCGCCTCGTCAAAGTCGCGCAGGAAGTCGCGGTTGATGTGACCGGCGTGCAGCATCATCATTGCGCGCAGCGTGCGGTGCGCGGCCAATTCCTTCACCGCCGGGTCCAGCAGTTTCAAGGCCTCGTCGCCCCGCTCCTGATGCGCCATCGCGAGCATCAGCGACGTGTAAAGATGTGCCCGGTATTTGACGTCGAGGCCTTTCTGCGCCAGCAGGTGGCGGCAGAGCCGTTCCATCAGTGGCCAACGCGTCGGCTGTTCGCAGATCAGCAGGAAATGCAACATGTCATGGAGCATCGCCGCGTCGAGTTTTTCGATCTGCATCGACTCGAGCGCGTCCACCGCCTTGCCCAGCGCCAGTGGGCTGGTGGGCATATCGGAAATCCATTGGTGGCAGAGCCTGCGAAACGGCGGCAGCTTCGGGTGCGATTTGAGCGTTACCGCATACTGGCCCCGCTTGAAGTAGACGTGCGTCGGCGATCGCCCCGTGCCGGCCGTGCCGTCGCCGAATTGCCAGATCAGTTTCTGCGGATCGGTGATCGATCCCTGGGCCTCGAAGCGAGAGAGGAACACCGTCAGCCCGTCTGATTGCAGCGTGTCGTCCATGCCATGATCGAATGCGGCAACCTGCCCGCCGTCGAACGCCTCGACGCCGATCGGCACCGCCGACAGGGCGCGGACGAACGCCTCGGGTGGAATGTACTTCCAACTCCGCTCGCCCGGCAGGATCCAGCGAATCTTGCACAGGCCCTTGGCATTGGGCGCGTTGCCGACGACCTGATGAATCTCGAACCGGTGCCGTCCCTTTTCAAGCTCGATGTCCGTGCCGATCGACAACAGCTTGATCTTGCCATCGACCGGTCGGTTCGATCCCGTGCGCGAAAAGATGCGAAAGTCGTTGATGAACAGGAACACCGCGTCGTCGCTGTTGATGAAGAATCGATAGACGCCGGGCTGCTCGATGTTCAGGTATCCGCGATACGAGGCAGCGAACTGTCGCGGGTCGCCGCGTCGAAACGGGTTGACATGCTGGTGCACCTGCCCGAGCACCGCGCTGCCGATGACGCTGTCCGATGCTTTTAATCCCTCGATGACCGAGGCCCAACTGCCCAGGTCGTTG
Source organism: Phycisphaerae bacterium (assembly GCA_963577075.1). Lineage (GTDB taxonomy): Bacteria > Planctomycetota > Phycisphaerae > Phycisphaerales > Phycisphaeraceae > CAUYYV01. The sequence continues at coordinate 3,464 of CAUYYV010000218.1, read as the reverse complement.
CCTTCCCATCGGCGATACTCGACGGTCAGGCCCTCCTGCAGGACTCGCGGGTCGCGCTGCATGGCGAGCTTGGTGTAGGCGTCGCCGTCCGCTTTCGTCTGCTCGACTGCCAGCCGCGCTGCGGCCCGGGCGGCCACCGACACGTCACGCGCGGGCGCGAGCTTCGGCTCCAGGTCGTGCAGCGCCTGCTCGGTATCCGCCTTGAGCTGCGCGGCCTGCTTGATGCGCTTGTTGGCCTCCTCGAGGGAATGGTTGGCATTTCGAGACTTGTTGTGCAGATTCTTTATAGCCGCCTGCGCCCTGGTTTTGGTGGTGCCGGTCGGCGCCGCGGCGAGCCGGGCGGCCCGCGCCGTCTTGGCCGCCTTGTTCGCCGCGGCGGCGAGTTGCGGGTCGGGTTGCGTTTTTTCTTGTCCGCCTTCCCCCCCATTTTCCTGCGCGTCGTCGTTCGCGTTATTCTGCTTCGCTGCCGCGTCGGCCTCTTTCTTGAGTTTCTCGGCCAGGGCGGTCTTCTCCTGCGCCATTTTCTCGAACGGCGCGTGCGCCTCGGCGGCAAGTTGCAGCGCCTGCTGCGCCGCGGCCAGTTTTTGCGCCGCCGCTTTGGCGTCCGTCACGCGCTGCGGAAGCAGCTGGCCCCACTCGGCCAGCTCCGAAGCGACCTTACCGAGCGTCTTGTGATGCTCGTCAATGGCCATGAAAATGTCACGGTATGCTCCGGCGCGCAGCGCCGATACGTTCATTGCCTCCATCTTGGTCAGCCCGGCCTTCTGGGCGCGCTGCTGAGCGTGCTCGACGCGCTCGGTAAATGCCGGATCCTCGCCCGGCTCGTCGGGGTTCGACGCATAAAGCCAGTACCAGCGATCGTGTCCGTGGCGCAGGAACTGAATAATCGTGTCGCCCCCCGGGTCGTGCGTCAGCACCGCCATGGGCAGCCTTTTACCCGTGACCGTGGTGACGATCAGATCACGTGCGTCGTCGGTCAGCCAGCCGCCCGTCGGGACGCGGGCAATCACTGTTTGGGCCGGCTGGGTGACCAGCAGATCGCCCGCGTCGCCCGTCTGGCCGACCACGCGTAGCGTGTAACGCACGCGGTAGCCCTCGATCCACGGCGGCGTCCGGCGTGGTTGCGGCGTGTCTTCCAGCCGCAGCACGTGCTGCTGGTCAGGCGGCGCCAACTCGTTGAAGTCCCAGGTGAACGTTTGGTTGTCGTGGAGTCGGGTGGTGACCTTGCCGTCGACAAATGACACGTACGAAGCGCGAATGACGCTGCCATCGCGCAGGTGCCAGTCGTGATCGTCCGCGATGACGGCTTTACCCGTGAGCAGTGTGCCCACGATCAAGGTGACGAGGTGAAGTGTGTTTCGCTTGTGCCACATGGAATCCGCACCTGGTACCGGCCCGCCAACGCGGTGATGACGAAAAGGGCGGGTTTATTATAACCCGGATTTCCTGTGGGTTAGGAGTTGGAACGTGCGTGAAAAGGCACGACACGGTCCGCGGCCGACAGGAAGCGAGTTTTCCAGCCGGTAGTGCGTACTTCTTCGCCCGCTCCCTGACGATTGCGACTTGTCGCCATGGCAGTTTTAAGCCCGCTCCTGCCTGTAATTCCATGTTATTTGTTAAGTGATAGCGCAAACACGGCCTTGATTCTCGAAAGCATTATATTGCTAGAGCCGTCCATGGATACTTTTGATGTCTGACGATCGCGCATACAAGGGACCGAAGGGATTAATCGAATCCGAAGGGGAGCGTATCTACTACGAGACGTTCGGCCGGGGTGATGCCGTCGTATTCTGCCACGGCTATCGGTGCAATCACGCGTTCTGGTATCAGCAGGTCCCGGCTTTTGCGCAGTGGTACCAGGTCATCACGTGGGACCAGTGCGGTTTTGGATGTTCGACCGATCGGGCCCGTCGCGCCGGCCCGGCCGCGGCCGTGACGGACCTCGAGGCGCTGCTCGATCATCTTGAAGTCGAGCAGGCGCACCTGATTGGCCAGTCGATGGGCGGCTGGGCGGTGACGGGCTTTGCCATCGCGCGCCCCCAGCGTGTCCAATCGATGGTGCTTGCAGACACGAACGGTGGAATATCCACGCCGGCCATCGAGCGAATCCTCGACGCGACGAACCGGCTGCGCCCCCCCGACCCGCCTATCGAGGACAGATCGATTGGTGATCACCCGTCGCTGGGCCCGCAACTGGTGCGACGCGATCCGGCCAAGGCGCTGTTGTTTGAGCAACTCGGTTGCGTGGGACAACCACCGCCGGACTTTGTCCTGTCACGGCTCAAAAAAATGCGATACGTCGGCCGCGATTTGCGGAAACTGACGATGCCTGCCCTGATGATCGTCGGTAGCGATGACCGGATCTGTCCGCTTGGTGTCGTAAACGAGTTGGCCGCCGTCATTGTCGACAGCCGCGTCGAAGTCATTGCCAACACCGGCCACTCACCATATTTCGAGGACCCGCAGCCCTGGAACAAGACGGTGCTGCGTTTTCTCGACGGGATTCAATGATCCTCAGTTGAGGCGGCGATATGCTGATAGGGATGCGATTGTCAGGCAACCGCTGCACTATCTGCCATACGGTCTTGTACCTGTTCGCAGTGATCGCAGCGTTGGGGGCGTTACGTCGCATCTCGAATCGCGGCAATCGACCGAGTCAAGGCGGGCAATCGAATCGATCGGAGGCAAGATCAACCTCAGGGGGCACCAGCTCGGGCAGAATATGGCGCCGCTGCGGCTTGAAGGCTTCTGGCAGCACGGGCCGGGTTTCTCGAAACCGGACACCACGGGATTTTTCTGTTGGGTGGACCATCGGTAACATGCCACAGTTCGGCGGCCGTGCCGACCTGCCTTTCGTGGACCGGATCCGGTTGTCAGCACAAGACTCAACATGTATTACACGAATTGGCAACAGTTGTCCGCGATTGCCGGCATGTACGACGAGTTGTCCCTGGTGAAATAGCATCGTTGGAGGCAGCCATTCCACCATCACCGAGTCAAGATCGCTGCACACTCGTGCTGGACGTGGGCAAGAGCAACGTCAAGTTGTTGGTCGTTGGTAAAGACGGGGTCATACACGACGAGGCGAAGCTGGAAAATGAATCACAGCCCGGCCCGCCCTATCAGCACCTCAACACGCAGCGCATCTGGCGTTGGCTCCGCGATGCGATGCCGCCATTGGCGCGACGTTACGTCATCGACGCGATTGTGCCGACCACTCACGGCGCCACCGCGGCATGGGTCGATAAAAATGATCTGGTGATGCCCGTGCTCGACTACGAGCAGGCGATACCACAGTCCGTCGTCGAGTCATTTGACGAGATTTGCCCCGATTTTAGCGAAACCTTCACACCCAAGCTGCCGGTGGGGATGAACCTGGGTTCGCAGATTTTCTGGCTGCAACGGGACTTCAAGAAAGAATTGGTGCGGACCGAGCATATTCTGGCCTATCCGCAATACCTGAG
>CAUYYV010000217.1:0-6009 GCA_963577075.1 Phycisphaerae bacterium | reverse complement strand
GGCACGTTCCGCAGCAAACGCATGATACTCAGATCGGCTAATTTTGTCTGTCTATTGCCCGATGCGGACCACTTTATGCCGATCTAAGACCATGCGATGCGAGTGGCACACATTACCTCCGATCTTGGCCCACGCGGCGTCACGAAGCTGATCACCAGATGGTGAATCGGCTTCGCGAGAGCGGATATCGACGTTGAGGTTATCGGATCCTTCATCGGCAAGATGGCGGAGCGATCACAGGACCGAGCAACGTTGAGCTGGGGGTACACCAGATCATGACACGCCGACCGGTGACCGCAGCGCCCGACACCGACGTGCAGGAGCGGCACAGATCCTGCTCGAGCACGCGGTTTCCTGTTTGCCCATTGTCACCGACCAGCGCCCTGTCGGGATCGTCACCTCGCGCGACCTGCTGGCACATGCAGCTGGTCACTGTCGCCCCGCGACGTGAAAAAGTTCAATCCCGATCGCGCGGATGCCGGAAGTGAGACGGTAGGAATTCTTCACCGCCAGCGACGTTGGCGTAGGTCAGGTCAACCCACTCAAGCGGATAGCCGTGGGCCATCGGTACGACGTCGGCTAGGCGGGCGTGCTGGTCATCGGTCAATGACCAGTCCCCGACGACGAGGTTCTCTTCCATGTGATCCACGCGGCGCGGGCCGATGAGCACGGCGGTTACCCGCCGGTCGTGCAGCAGCCAGGCCAGCGCGACCTGGGAGCACGTCTTGCCGGTCTCCTCCGCCACGGCTCTCACCGCGTCGACGATGTCGAACGCGGCATCGCTGTAATAACGCGGGATATCGATGTTCGTACGGTAGGCGATGCGCGATCCTTCGGGCGGCGCCTCGTCGCGTTGGTAGCGCCCACTGAGAAACCCGCTGCCCAGGGGACTCCAGCAGAGCATGCCGATTCCCTGGTCGGCGCACGCCGGAAGCACTTCCCGCTCGATGTCACGCCGGACAAGGTTGTACATGTGCTGCGCCGATACGAAGCGCTCCAGGTTCTGACGTTCGGCGATGCCATTGGCTTTGACGATCTGCCATGCGAAATAGTTGCTGCACCCGATGTAGCGCACCTTGCCGGATCGCATCAGGTCGTCTAGAGCCCGCATCGTTTCTTCCATGGGGGTGTACCAGTCCGGCCCGTGCACTTGGTAGAGATCGATCGCTTCCACCCCCAGACGCGTCAGGCTGGCTTCCACCGCCGTCATGATGTGGCCACGCGACAGGCCCTTGGCGTTGGGATCCTCACCCATGCGGAACCAGACCTTCGTCGCGATCACGACCTCATCCCGGGTGTGCGCCTTTAGCGCCTTGCCGAGCATCGATTCCGACACGCCCGCGCTGTACATGTCGGCGGTATCGAAGAAGTTGCCGCCCGCATCAACGAAACCGTTGACCATCGCGTTCGCCGTGGCCTGGTCGCAGCCCCAATCCTTCATGCCGAAGGTCATCGTCCCGAGGCAGACACGCGACACGAGAAGTCCGGAACGGCCCATGTAGCGGTATTGCATCGTTGACTCCCAAGGATTCCTGTCAGACGTTCAGTAGATCGGGGCCGAGCAGGCGGTCAAGGATTTGCACCTGGTTGCCCAGCAGGGTCATGCCGTCGTGAATCGATGACAGCGGCTTGGGCACCTGACCGCCCAACCGGGTCCCCATTCCCGCAGCAAGGATCACGGCGTGCAATACGATTCTCCAGCTTGGAATACAGGTCGAAAGGCTGCTGACCGTGATTTCGTCGGCACGTTCCGCAGCAAACGCATGATACTCAGATCGGCTAATTTTGTCTGTCTATTGCCCGATGCGGACCACTTTATGCCGATCTAAGACCATGCGATGCGAGTGGCACACATTACCTCCGATCTTGACCCACGCAGCGGTGGCGTGGTCACCGCCGTCATCGGGTTGGCGCAGGCGCAGCACGATGCGGGGATCGAGGTGAGCGTGGTGACCACGCTGCGCCACGGAGCCGATCACCAGATGGTGAATCGGCTTCGCGAGGCGGATATCGACGTTGAGGTTATCGGCCCCTGCGTCGGCCCGCTGGCCTGGCACCCGAGCATTGGCAGGGCGATTGCCAGACGAGCCCGGGCCGTGGATGTGATGCACCTGCACGCATTGTGGGAGCAGATCCACCACATCGCAGCGCGCTATTGCTACCGTCACAGCCAGCCGTATCTTATCGCTCCACACGGCATGCTCGACCCATGGTGCCTCGGTCAAAGTCGTCTCAAGAAGCAGTTGTATCTTTCTTGGCGCCTGCGCCAGAATCTGAGCCGTGCCACCGCCCTGCACTTTACTGCCGAGACCGAGCGGCGGCTGACTGAGCCGCTTGGGCTGGCGACACCGACGATTGTGGAACCCAACGGTCTGGATATGAGCGAGTTTACTGATCTGCCGCCGGCCGGCAGCTTCCGCCGACGTTTTGCGGCGGTAGGCGATCGGCCAATCGTTCTGTTTCTCTCCCGCCTGCACCCGAAAAAGGGATTGAACTTGTTGATTCCTGCGTTTGCCCGCGCCGAGACGGGCGCCGCAGTGCTGGTGATTGCCGGACCGGCAGACGACGACTACCGCGGTCAGGTTGAGGCGATGATTCGCGAGCAGGGCCTCATGGATCGCGCTATTCTCACGGGAATGCTCTACGGCTCCCAGCGACTCGAGGCGATGATCGATGCCGACCTGTTCGTGCTGCCCAGCTACCAGGAGAACTTTGGCATCGTCGTGGCCGAATCATTGGCATGCGGCACGCCGGTGATCATCTCGGACCAGGTCAACATCTGCGACGAGATCATGGCGTCGTCGGTCGGTACGGTTGTGCCGACTCAGATCCAGCCGCTCGCCGACGCGATTGGCAAATGGCTGCACGATGTCCCACTACGAAACGCAGCGGCGGCGCGGTCTCGTCCGTTTGTCGAGCAGCGTTACGACTGGCGACAAATCGCGGGGCGGTGGCGGGACCATTACCGGCGGTTAACCGAGACAGAGGCGACGTGACTTGACATGACGCAGCCACCAACCCCTGATATTGCGATCATCTCGAACTCGCCGGCGCCATACCGGATGCACGTGCTGGGCCGCATCCGCGATGAATTGCCGCAGGTTCGGCTGCACAGCATCTTCACGCACAATATTGACCGCGCCGGTCTGGTGGACTGGCATTTCGATGTGGATGAATCGCTGCGGCCTGTATTCTTCGAGAAATATTCGTTGCGCAAGCGATCGAAGGCGTCACCGGTCTGCGTGTTGTTGTATCGTGAAATACGCGATTACCTGATCGAGCACAACATTCGGATGGTTTTTCTGCATGGTTACAACGACCTGACGCGATTTTTGTTGATCCGCTGGGCGAGGCATGCGGGCGTGCCGCTGCTGCCGACGAGTGACTCGAACGTATTTGCCGAGGGTCGGGTGCCACCGTTGCGCAGGTTGGTCAAGCGTTTTTACATTCGCTGGCTGATTCGGTCCGTGGCGGGCCTGACGGTTTCCGGTACATGTGGCCGCGCGTACTATCGGATTTATCTAGACCACGACAAGCCGACGTTCGTGTACCCGTTCGAGCCGGATTACGAGGCGCTTTCGAGTTGCGATGAGGGGGCTAGGCGTCAGTTTATGCAGCGTGGCGGTCTTGACCCCGGCCGGCGCCGGCTGCTTTATTGTGGCCGATTGTCATCAGTGAAGCGGGTGGACATGCTGATCGATGCGTTCGCACAGGTTGCAGATCAGCGCCCGAAATGGGACCTGGTGATCGCCGGTGACGGTGATCAGCGGCAGACGCTGGAGCAGCGGGTGCCGGCAGGGTTGCGCGATCGGGTCAGGTGGCTCGGATTCCTGCAGTTTGATGACATCGCGATCTGTTACCACTGCTGCGACGTATTGGTGTTGCCAAGTGATTTTGAGCCTTGGGCGCTGGTGGTCAACGAGGCGATGGCCGCCGGCCTGGCCGTGATCGCGACGGAAGTGGTGGGTGCGGCGACTGATTTGGTGAGGCAGAATATTAACGGGATGATCGTGCCCCCCCGCAATATGAGGCAGTTGACCGAGGCGATCAGGCAGGTGACAGACGAACCGCGGTGCGATCGAATGCGAGCTGCGGCCGGCGACTCCCTTAAGGACTGGCGCGCGGCGGCCGATCCTGTACAGGGCGTCGCCGACGCCATGCGCTATTTCGGGCTCATCCCGCCCGCAACGTTCGAGACAAAGGACCGATAACCGCCTGCCATGACGACGACCACCACAACGTACGCCGCCCCGCAGATCCAGGCCCGGGTCGAGACCGGACCGGTGTCCGGCTATCTGCCTCGCTCCAAATTCCTGCCGGTGCCGTTTCTATTGCCCGTGATCATTGCCACGACGTCATTCATGGCCGGCGGCACGCGGGGTCTTAACGATCTGGCGATGCTGATTCTTGCCTTTCTATGTGCCGCCGGCCTGGTCAACGAACTGATCCAGTTTTCGCGCCGATTCGGGCTGGGTGCGTTTGTGCTGTTTGGCGGTGTGCTGGCCTGGTTCGTACATGATTATTTCAAGAAATGGTACGGCATGGACATCCGTGACCAGAGCGCAACAATCAATAATCTTGTGATCGCCAAGAACGTGATGTTGCACTCGGTGTTTGTCCTGGCGGGGACGATCGGGTTGCTATTGCCTTTCGGACGGTGGATCGAGCGCCCCTTTTACCTGATTCCCAATCCGACGTGGCCCGGTCTCTACCTGGTGATTGCCATTATCCTGTCGGGGATAGGCGTGCTTCCCTACTTCCTGTGGGCCGTTGATCCCTGGTACGAGGCCATGTGGATGGACGTTGTCGGCCAGCGATTTCATGGCGCACGCTGGAATTTGCGGGGACCCGGTGGCAATTTCAACCTCATGTTTAGTTGGGGAGCTTATATCGCGCTGATGATGAAGGCCGGCAAGTTCGGCGGTCAACTCGCCGCGGTCTATGCGATTCTTGGGGCGCGATCACCTTTTACCAAAATAGTCTGTTGGCTGATCTGGATCTTCTGGCTGTTGCTGTCTTTCGGTTCCAACACGCGGGGCCAGGTATTTGTCATGATCCTGCCGCCGATCGCGATTCTTTTCATCAAATATCACGCACAGGCTGCGATGTTGACCCGACGATTCAGCAAACGCGCTTACTTGTGGTCGATCGTCTTTGGCCTGCTGTTTCTCTGGATGATCCAGGTCCAGATCGCGGTTCGGGGCACCACGCTGTTAAAGGGCGACTACAAGACGTTTGAACTGACCAACATTTCCGGCAACCACATGTTCAGTTCTTCCTTGTCAGGCGTGGCGAAGATTCCGGAAACGCGGACATATTTTCGTGACAAGATCGTTGGGGAGAGATACATTCGACCCATTCCACAGGCGGCGATTGATTTTTTCATCGGTCCAATCCCACGCGCGATATGGCACAGCAAACCCATGGACCCGGCGATCATCTGGTTCAACGAGATATCCTTTGGTACCGGTTGGGGGGCGCAAGGAGCCAACGCCACGCCGGGTATTGTGGGTTGGTGGTACGTGCGCTACGGGTTGCCGGGCGTGATACAGGGGGGGATGTTGTTTGGCCTGGTGCTGATTGTCTCGGAGCGGATCCTGCAGCGATCCGGGGGGCGGACGATTACCATGTTGCTCGCTTTGGCGCTGGCGGCATGGTGTTTTCGCTCGTTTCGTCAATGGTTTTATCCGGATTTATATCCTATTCTGATTGCTGCGAGCGGGCTTGGAATCATGGTCAAGTTTGCTAACATGATGAACACCCGTCGGGCCTAGCAGGCACGCATGGCCGGTAGAGACGATAATTTGTTGCACAAGCCGATTGTCATCATCGGCGCACCGCGGTCGGGCACGACGATGCTGACGCGTATTTTTCGTCTGCACCCGCAGATCGCGGTGCTCGTCGAGCCACGCCTCACTTGGCGGTACGGCAACGACGGCAAGTCGGATATGCTCCTTCCCTCCGACGCCCGTGCCGAGGTGTGCCGCAACATCCGCCAATCATTTGCCA
>CAUYYV010000216.1:0-6024 GCA_963577075.1 Phycisphaerae bacterium | reverse complement strand
TTGCGGTTGCCATGTCTTTTCACCTCTTACTCGTGATCAGTTGTGCTGCCTGTCCGTATCACATACTAATTTTGATTCGATCGGATTCATAGCGGATTACATCATGCCCGGCATGCCGCCCATGCCCCCCATGCCGCCCATGCCTCCCATGCCTCCTCCCATGCCGCCTCCCATGCCGCCCATGTCGCCGCCAGGTCCACCCGGAGGGCCACCACCGCCCGGCATGTCGTCGTCGCTCTTGGGCGATTCGGTGACGATGCAATCACAGGTCAGCAACAGCGTTGCGACACTGGCAGCGTTCTCCAAAGCGGTGCGATCCACCTTGGTCGGCGTGATGATGCCCTTTTCGATCATGTCGCCGTATTCGAGTTTGAGCGCGTCGAACCCGAAACTGGCACTGCCGGCCTCGATCTTGCGGACCACAACGGTGCCGTGTTCACCGGCGTTGTCGGCGATTGCACGCGTGGGCACTTCCAAAGCGCGGCGGACGATCCCGATTCCCGCATCCTCGTCTTGCCCGTTGCCCTTGAGGTTCTTCAATGCGTTGATGGCGCGGATGAAGCTGACACCGCCGCCAGGCACGATCCCTTCTTCCACCGCGGCTCGCGTGGAGTGCAGTGCATCTTCGACGCGGGCCTTCTTCTCTTTCAGTTCCGCTTCCGATGCGGCTCCGACGTTGATCTGCGCTACGCCACCGGCCAGTTTCGCCAGACGCTCCTGAAGCTTCTCCCGATCGTAGTCGCTGGTGGTGACTTCGATCTCGTTGCGAATCTGATCGATGCGGCCGCGGATATTCTTCGAACTGCCCGCACCTTCGATGATCGTCGTGTTGTCCGAATCAATCTTGACCTTCTTGGCCAGGCCGAGTTGCTTGATTTCGACGGCGTCTAGTTCGATGCCCAGGTCTTTCATGATCGGCTCGGCACCGGTGAGCACGGCGATGTCTTCGAGCATCGCCTTGCGCCGATCGCCGTAGCCGGGCGCCTTGACGGCGCAGATGTTCAGCACGCCGCGCATCTTATTGACCACGAGCGTTGATAACGCCTCACCCTCTATGTCCTCGGCGATGATCAGAAGCGGCCGCTTGGCCTGCTGAACCTTCTCCAGCAGAGGCACGAGTTTCTGCACCGAACTGATCTTGTCCTCGTAGATCAGCACGAGGCATTTTTCCAGCTCGCAGAACAGTTCGTCGGGATTGGTCACGAAATTAGGACTCAGGAAACCACGGTCGAACTGCATGCCCTCTACCACATCGACAAACGTGTCAAGGCTCTTGCCTTCCTCAACGGTGATCACGCCGTCCTTGCCGACCTTCATAAAGGCGTCGGCCATGATGCGTCCAATCGCGGTGTCGTTGTTGGCGCTGACGGAGGCGACATTGGCAATCTCGTCCTTGATGGTGACGCTGATGGGCTTCGATTGCTTTTGGATCGACTTGACGACGGTCTCGACGGCCTTCTTCATGCCGCGTACCAGTGCGTTGGGGTCCACGCCCGCAGTGATCTGCTTGAGCCCTTCTTTGAATAGAGCTTCGGCCAGCACGGTCGAGGTGGTTGTGCCATCGCCGGCCTTGTCGGAGGTCTTGCTTGCCGCTTCCTTGACCAGTTGGGCACCCATGTTCTCGGTCTTCTTGCTCAGTTCGATTTCCTCAGCCACGGTCACGCCGTCCTTGGTCACCGTCGGGCCGCCCCAGCTCTTGTCAAGCACGGCGTTGCGACCACGCGGACCAAGCGTGCTCTTGACCGCACTGGCCAGCTTCTCGACTCCCGCCAACAGGCTCATGCGTGCATCAGTGTCAAAGGCCAAATCTTTCGCGGCCATCGTGTGTATCTCTCCAATTTCTGAGGTCAGATCAAACCAGTCCCAGCCATCGTTGCCAGCGCCGGGTCCACTCTAAGGCGAACTACGATACCGACCAGTTATTGCAAGTGCAATACCAGTGAGACCCAGGGCGAGATCTGATCGACGTGTCATGTAAAAGTTTGTGGAATGGATGTTTACACGAATGGCCTGCCTGTCGGACCACCTGTCAGCCGGTTCGCATTCGTGACATAATGACCCTGCCGCCACATTTTATCTGCCATCCTGACATACAAAAACGTCCAACGCCCACGTCACCTTCCACCGCACCAGGTCAGGGCGCTATTGACACCACGCATCGTTTGCTTAGAATCGGCGCAGAGAACTGAAAATTGTCTGCGGGGTAGAGCAGTCTGGTAGCTCGTCGGGCTCATAACCCGGAGGTCGTGGGTTCGAATCCCACCCCCGCTATTCTCGGTAACTTCTGCTGAGTCCGCAATTTGCGGACACCCGTCAAAGCGACGGAGCGGCTGTAATCCAAGTCCAGAAACGTATTGCGCCGACGGGGTATAATCTGCTGACAAGCGCCCTGAATGCCGGCGAGCGCGTAAAGCTGTCGCAGGAGGTGCCACGTAAGGCGAACCGGAGGATTTACGTTGATCGAGATGCTGGTGGTGATCACGATCATCGCACTGCTGACGTCGGTGCTGCTGCCAGCGGTCAAGAGATCGAAGGAGCAGGCCAAGCGGAGCCTGTGCGCGGCGAACCTTCACAACCTCCACCTCGGCGCGACGATGTTCGCCCAGGATCGCGACAACAAACTGGGGCCACTGGCCGGCAGTGGCGTAGTCGGGGGGGAGTACCTTCCCGGTTATTGGCAGTGGGACGGCAACACGCCGCGGGTGTGCCGCGCCGATTACTACATGCCGGGGTTCATGGAGTACTTCAACTTCAGCCGGGAGATCTTTTATTGCCCGTCTAACCCGGCGGGGCCGGACACGGGATACTTCCACCCCGGGTTTACCGCCTCTTATTCACCATCGTGGGGCTGGGTGGCACCCGGCAACGCACCGGGCAGACCCGCCTACTGGCTCAACTTCACGTACAATCGGCTGTTTGAGATCCAGCATCAGGACAGCATCGAGTTGGCCGAACTCATCACCGACACGCCCGACCTGGGGCTGTTCGCCGACCAAACCACCTACAACCTGAGTTTCGGAGGCTTTCTGAACGCCAATCACCCGTGGATATCGATTGTTCCGTCGCTGGGCATCGACGAAAACGGCGGCGCGGAGGCGGACGGGCGCAACATGGTCACGCTCAACGGCGACGTACGCTGGGCGCGGATCGGCGACGAGGAGAAACTGCGTTTGCGGCTCTATAGCAGCATGTACGTCTCGTATTAGATACTGCCGTGCGGCCGGCCGGTTCGCGGATGATGATTTATCATGTCACCTTTGTCTGAGTCACTACGCAGCGCGCCGGTCAAACGTGCCGTGGCGGTTGCGGCATGTGTCGGGGCGCTGCTGGTGATTTATGTGGCGCGCTCGACGTTCGACAACAAGCCGTACCGGGCCGAGTGGCAGTGCCTCGAGTGCGAGCACGAGTTTGCAAGCTCGAACCTGAAACACCCGCCGATGCCCTGCCCACGCTGCGGCGGCGAGGCGATCAAGCTGCTCTTACGCACGTGCCCGCACTGCGGCGAGCAGGTGGCGTGGGTACGCACGATACTGACCAAAGCGAGCCAGAAGAAGCGCGACGAGATTCACAAGCGCGTCGCCGAGGGTGACATGTCGGCCGTCGGGGGGTTCGGTGTGCTGGTGCTGCCCATGGAGGCGCGGTATCCGCAGTTGCAAAGCGACGGCAGCATCGGTTGGAGCCCATGGGTGCTCATCGGCTCCGATGAGGGGCAGAAGGTCCTGGCCGAGTCGCCCTGCCCGCAGTGCAAAGTCGTCATGCCGCCACTAGACCCTCGCGTAAAGCTCCCGAAACCACGATGATACGCACCCGTCGCGGCGACATTGCCAGGATCACGTTGTTTTGCGTGCAGGCCTCTACGCCGATCATGTCGTAGCCGACTCCAAACCGGGCAATCACGGTCAGCCGACCGGCCTGGACCAGTGTCCTGAGTGTGAAAGACGGGAGATAGGTGATGATCGCGTCACAGTCGGCGATCTGCTCAGGCGTGGCCTCTTCGTGATACTCATCGAAGAACTTGTATGCCACATCCGGATTGGCCTCGAGCATCTCGATGCCCATGTTCTAGACACCGATGGTTGGCGCATCGTCGAGGCCCAAAGAAGAAGGGCATCGAATACGAACTGTCACTCGGTGATCTGCACCAGGCCGGTCAATTGTCGCTGCCTGTGATCCTTTCCGCTTCCTTCCGCCCAGTTGAAAGCGTCACGCACCTGCAAGAACGACATCCGCCGGCGGTGCATCTTTGTGCTAGCACTATTTAAATCTTGTCTGCCTCCGCCCCGAGTACATGCAATGGCCCTCGGTTGAACCTCGTGCCCAAACGCGATAATGTTCACGGGTCCACCGTGCATGGGGGTGTGCCGGAGTGGTCAAACGGAGCGGGCTGTAAACCCGTTGGCTTACGCCTACGCAGGTTCGAATCCTGCCGCCCCCATTTCAACCCGGCCTCACGACGGGTTGTTTCGCCTCGCGGGGGAAACGCTGCGGCTCTGCGAGCATGACGCTGCAATACCCGCGCCGGGCCAACTGCATTGGCCGGTATTACCTCACGATCTTTACGAGCAAACCTCTCGCATTCTGGTTACCCTTCTTGTCCATCATGAGGATGGACAAACCGTGCAGGGAGGTCAAAAACCGATGATTGAATCACCACTGATTGAAAAGGCACTGGGCTACATCGGAGGTCAGTGGTGCGGGGCCGACTCGGGCAAAACGACGCCGCTTCTGAACCCGGCGACGGGCGAGCATCTGGCGGACGTGCCGAGCATGGGCGTGCCGGAAATAACGGCGGCGGTTGAAGCGGCCGAGAGTGCCATGGCAGAGACTCCGTCGCCTGACCGGCGTGCCCGGTGGCTGACGGACATGGGAGACGCCATGCTGGCACACAAGGATGAACTAGCCAGGATCATCACGCTCGAAAACGGCAAGCCGTTGGCGGAATCAGCCGGCGAGGTCGAGTACGGGGCATCGTTCTTCCATTATTTCGCGGGGCAACTGGATCATCTGAGCGCCAAGTCGTTGCCCGGGTCGATCCGCAACTGTCGATGGACGGTTCACCATCGGCCGGCGGGGGTGGCGGGCTTCATCACGCCGTGGAACTTTCCGGTCGGCATGGTGGGCAAGAAACTGCCGGCGGCGCTGGGCGCCGGTTGCGCGGTGGTCGCCAAGCCGGCGCCACAGACGCCCTTGAGCATGATTGCATGTTGGGCCCTGGCCGAGCAGGTCGGCATTCCCGCCGGGTGGATGAATCTGGTGATCGGTGATGCCGCGGCGATCGGCGGTGTGCTCTGCGCCCACCCGGCTGTGCGCGTGATCAGCTTCACCGGATCAACCGCCACGGGCACGCTGTTGATCGAGCAGACCGCGCCGCACATCAAACGCCTGGCCATGGAACTGGGCGGGCACGCGCCGTTTATCGTGTTCGACGATGCCGACCTCGAACGCGCCGCCGACGAGTTGATGGTCAACAAGTTCCGCGCCGGCGGTCAGACGTGCATCTGCGCCAATCGCGTGTACGCGCACTCGGGCATAGCCGCCCGATTCGTAGATGCCGTGGCCGACCGCGTGGGCAAGCTGCGCGTGGGCAACGGACTCGACCCGCAGACCACGCTCGGTCCGCTGATCAACCGCGCCGGGTTTGACAAGGTCGCCCGCCATGTCCGAGACGCGCTGGAAAATGGGGCCAGGCGTATTGTGGGTGACGATCCGCCCCGGCCAGAGCACGACTGGGGCGCGTTCTACAGCCCCACCGTGTTGCTCGGCGTCAAGTCCGACATGGCGATCTGCCGGGAAGAGACGTTCGGACCCGTCGTCGGCGTCAGCGAGTTTGACGACGAACAGCAGGTCGTCGATCAGGCCAACAGCACACCGTATGGGCTGGCGGCCTTCTTATTCACCGCCGACGCCGAGCGCGCCGAGCGCATCGGTGCCGCCCTGAAGTTCGGACATGTCGGTATCAACACGGGAACCAACCCGACCCCGCAGGCGCCGTTCGGTGGCATGAAGCAATCCGGGTTTGGCCGT
>CAUYYV010000215.1:0-6038 GCA_963577075.1 Phycisphaerae bacterium | reverse complement strand
TGTCAGCGAAGATTCCACTGATCATCGTGCCGGCGGTCGGAGACAATCGGCTCGAGGCGAATACGCGAGACGATCGACTCGCCGAGCTGCGCGACATCATGCCAACGCTGCTCGACTATTGTGGTGACGATTGCCCCGACACGGTCGAGGGCTTGTCGCTGCTGTCCGACCAACGGCGTGAATACCTGCACGGCGAGATGGAACAGGACATCCGTTCGACGCGTATGATGCGCGATCAGCGGTTCAAGCTGATCTACTTTCCGGCGGGCAACCATGTGCAACTTTTCGATATCGCCGCCGACCCACGCGAGTTGCACGATCTGGCCGCCGACCCGCGCTTCGCCGCCGACCGCGCCCGGCTCGAGCGGAAGCTGGTCGAGCATTTCTACGGCAAGGACCTCGACTGGGTTACCGATGGCCGGCTCGTCGGCGAGCCGGACCGCCCCGCCCGGGCGTCGTTGCTGGCTCATCAACGGGGCTTGAGGTTCATCTAAATAATGTGTGGTCGCTCGTGATTCAATGGATGTTTTCAGGCCTTCTTGCCACGCTGGGGCAAGCACGCTCTTGGTAAGGAGGCCCGCCGGATCGCCTTGGCGTGCAGTTGCTGGATGTTGAGACTGCTGGCCGATTCCAAGGTGCAGAATTGGAGTACGTTGAGCAGGCATCGTGTCAGACCGTGCGGTGAAAGCCACAAAAAACACGAACTGGAGCCTTGGCTGAGCAAGCAATTGATCGGCCAACCACTTGGCCTCGATCGGCTCAAATACCTCGTGCTCGAAGCCAGGCTCGGCATCATTGAGATGATTGAGGGTATCCTGATTTTACCTGACTAAGCTTGGCGAGCAGTTCGCCGACACCTGCGTCACCAACAAGGGGGGTTGGTTCTGACGCTATCCCGAGTGGAAGTATGTTTGGTCGGTATTTGCGTTGTCGGGCCAAATGGCCATACTGGTTTGGTTCAAGGGTGCCAGTGGACTACTAGATACCAGCATCAGCACAAGGAAAAGAGACATGGCAGACGAAGACAACGCCACCCAGGACACCGCAACCGAGCAAGATGCGCCGAGTGTCGAAACCCAGGCGGCCGAGCAGACCGGTCAGCAGCAGGTTCGGCTTCGCATCGATCAGGCAAAGATGACCACCAGCTACGCCAATGCCTTCCGAACCAGTGCGACGGCTGAGGAGATCATGGTCGACTTCGGGCTCAACCAGGTTACCCAGACACGCACCGGTGATCAGGGCAACCCGGGTGATCCGGTCGGCGAGATCCTTTTCCAGGTCAACGATCGCATCGTGCTCAACTATTACACCGCCAAGCGGTTGGCCATCACGCTGGGCCAGATTATCCGTCGGTACGAGGATCAGTTCGGCGAGTTGAAGCTCAACGTTGCCGAACGCGCCGGCAAAAGTTAAGCCGCCATCGCCTCTCACGGGGCCAGACGCCCGCGAAACCGGCCTTGAATCTGCCCCTGGCGCTTCGGCTCAGCCCTGCGGGTCCGGCCGGTACGTCGCCAGGCAACCCGGCGCTTCGCCTACCTCGACCAAGCGCAGATGCACCACGCCCGGCAGTTGCGGTGCCACCCGATCACCTAGCCAGCGAGCCACCTCTTCGGCCGTCGGATTGACCTCACCGCCGGCGAAAGGCGGCACGTCATTGAGGTTGCGGTTGTGCACGGTCTCGATCTGACGATCGATCAACTGCTCGAGCAGGTGAAAATCCATGACCACGCCGATTTCGTCGAGTTTGTCCGCCTCGACGGTCAAGCGGACCGACCAGTTGTGTCCGTGTACCAGTTCGAGCGTGCCGTCATAAAGACGGATCGCGTGGGCGGCGGAAAACTCGCGACAGATCGTTATCTCATACATCGCCTATACTTTGACCCGATGAGCGATGCGAAGCAACCCGACGTCGGCGGTGGGCCCATTATCGGTATCGATCTGGGTACGACCAACAGCCTTGTCGCGTATTGCGATGCTTCGGGGCCACGCATGCTCGCGGACGACGAGGGGCGGGTGATGCTGCCCAGTGTGGTCCGGTTCGACCCATCACGAGGCGGTCCGCCCGGCGCATGCCTTGATGCGATCGGCCATGCTGCCCGCGCCCACGCGATCGAATATCCGGGTAGCACGATCTTCAGCGCCAAGCGCCTGATGGGCCGGGGAATCGAGGATATGGCCGATGAACTGGCGTACCTGCCTTACGAGGTGGTCGCTGGCGAGCACAACACGGCCCGCGTTCGCATCAGCTCCGAGGGCGGTGGCACCGAGTTAATTGTTTCGCCGCCGCAGATCAGTGCTTTGATCCTTCTCGAGTTGCGCCGCTACGCCGAAGCCCGCCTGGGTGTACCCGTTCGACGCGCGGTGGTCACCGTGCCCGCCTATTTCGACGACGCCCAGCGCCAAGCAACGCGTGATGCCGGCCGCATCGCCGGACTTGACGTGCTGCGCATCGTCAATGAGCCGACCGCCGCAGCACTCGCCTACAACCTGGGGCAACGACACGACGATGCGACCGTGGCGGTCTACGATCTGGGAGGCGGAACGTTTGATATCTCCATCCTGCGACTGCAATTGGCCGGCCAGACTCTGGTTGATCAGGTACTCGCGACCGACGGCAACACTCATCTCGGTGGCGACGACGTCGATCGGATGATCATCGAGCTGATCCAACGCGAAATTCGCGCGCAGTTCTTTCCTGGCATATCGGGAAAAGATGCGGACAACGGGGCGGGATCCTTTACGCCGGCCACACTTCAGGCGATGCGCAATTTCGCCGAGGCGACCAAGATCAAGCTTTCGACCGATGAGAGGGCCGACATCGAGATTGATCTGCCCGGAGTGGGCAGGTATCAGCGGACGATTACCCGTGGCGAGTTCGAGCAGATGATCGCACCGTGGGTCGATCGGACAATCGACTGCTGCCGACGGGCGTTGCAATCGGCCGGGCTTGAAACCGCGGACATCGAGCGTGTGATTCTCGTCGGCGGGTCGACGCGCATCCCGATGGTGCGCAACCGGGTGTCGCAATGGTTCGACACGCAGGTTTACACTGCGCTCGATCCGGACCAGGTTGTCGCGCTGGGCGCGGCGGCGCAGGCATCGATTCTCGCGGGGATCAATCGTGACATGCTGCTTCTCGACGTGATACCGCTGTCCCTGGGGATCGAGACGATGGGCGGCGCAGTTGCGAAGATCATCACTGCCAACACCACCATCCCTGCCCGTGTCACGGAGATGTTTTCGACCTACGTCGATGAGCAGACGAACGTAAATATCCACGTGCTCCAGGGTGAGCGCGAACTGGTCAAGGACTGCCGGTCGCTGGGGCAGTTCGATCTGCGTGGCATCCCCGCCATGCCCGCGGGTCTTCCCAAGATCGAGGTGACGTTTCTCGTCGACGCCAACGGCATTCTCTCCGTTACGGCCGTCGAGCGTCGCAGCGAGAAGGCGGCGCAGATTCAGATCGTGCCGAACCATGGCCTGACACGGCAGGAGGTGTCGCGCATGGAGGCCCAGAGCGTCGCGCACGCGAAGCAGGATATGGCAGCGCATCAACTGATCGACCTTCGCAACCAGTCGCGCATGGATGTCCGTGCCATCGAGCGTCAACTGGCCAAGGTCGGCGACGAGATCGGCGACGACTACCGCGGCCAGATCGAAGCTCACGTCGCGGCCGTCCGCCAATTACTCGACATGCCCGACCCCGACCCGACGGTATTTCACGAAGCGTTGGACACCATGGACAAAGCCGCCGTACGTCTCGCCGAGATCGCCATCCGACAAAGCCTGCGTGAGGGCTCTTCCCCCATGTAACGCCGGGGGCTTGCCCCGTATTTTGGTTTTTGCGCCCACCCGTGATTACGTTATCTTCATAGTGCCATGACACCGATCACAATACGCGGACTGCACAAACAATTCGGCCGGGTCGTCGCCGTTGATCATATGGATCTCGATGTCGGCAGGGGTGATTTGTTCTTCCTGCTCGGGCCCAGCGGGTGTGGCAAGACCACGCTGTTGCGCATGATTGCCGGCTTCACCGAGCCGAACGAAGGCACGATCGCCTTCGACGGCACGGACGTGACCCAACGGCCGGCCAACAAGCGCAACTGCGGCATGGTATTCCAGAATTACGCCCTGTGGCCGCACATGACGGTTCGCCAGAACGTCGCGTTCGGGCTCGACGTGCGCAAGGTGGACGCTGCAAGTAAAAAGCGGCGTACGGATGCGGCGCTGAGCAGCGTGCAGATGCTCGAATACGCCGGCCGCAAGCCCAACGAGTTGTCCGGCGGTCAGCAGCAGCGTGTGGCGTTGGCCCGCGCCATGGTGATCGAACCGACGGTCCTTCTGCTCGACGAACCGCTGAGCAATCTTGACGCCAAGCTTCGTCTCGAGATGCGCAGCCAGATCAAGCGGATCTGCAAGGATGCGGGTATCACCGCGGTGTACGTGACGCACGATCAGAAGGAGGCCCTGTCAATGGCCGACCGGATCGCCGTACTCGACCACGGTCGTGTCGTGCAGGTTGACGAGCCACGCCGGCTATACGATTGGCCGGCCAGCCGATTCGTCGCTGATTTTCTCGGCGAGACCAACTTCGTCATCGCCGAGTTGACCGGCCGCGACGGGGGCCAGGTCATACTCAACTGCCCGGCAGGGCCGATGAGATCCACTTCGGCGCCCGAAGAACCGATCTCGCAGGGCGCCGTCACCTGCTCGATCCGACCCGAGGCGATCCGCGTGCTCGACCCCGATCAGGTGCCGCCGCCGCAGGATAACTGCTTTGACGCAAAACTTACTGAAACCGTCTACCTCGGCGAGATGGCACAGTACCAGTTAGTCGTTGCAGGCGCCATGACGCTTAAGGTTTTCGATCTCAACCCACGCAACATGAGCAAGAACGGCGGGATTATGCGCATCTGCTTCGCGCCGCGAGATGTGGTGATCCTGCGCGATTGACGTGACACCCCGTTTTCCCTCCGCGGTTCGGACATCGGGTGTGCCGCCACACGGCGTCGATGGACCAATCGTTGATTTGGCCGCCTCTTGGTTGAGCGCCTTCTTTGGGTGCCCTTTACGCCAGCCACATCGCGTCGCCGTAGGAATAGAAGCGGTAGTCCGCTTCGATGGCGATCTGGTACCACCGTTTGAGTTGCTCGATGCCGACCCCTGGAAGGGCGGCAACCAGGGCGAGCAGGGTCGACCGCGGAAGGTGAAAGTTGGTCATCAGCGTATCGGTAAAACGAAACCTGAAAGGCGGTTGACCGCTTTCCTGAGGCGGGGCCGGTGGTGCGATGAACAGGTTCGTAAGGGCTTGGTAATCGCGGTCGGGCAGTGGTTCGGGCAGGCTTTCCAGGGCGCGCACGCAGGTGGTGCCGACAACGATGATTCGTCCGCCTTCGTTGCGCGTCCGCTGAAGTGCATCGAGCGTCGTGGCAGGCACGTTCAGCCACTCCTCGTGCATTCGGTGCTCGCCCAGCGTGGCGGTACGAATCGGCGCGAACGTGCCCACACCGATGTGCAGCGTCAGCATGGCGCGGCAAACACCGAGAGCTTCAATCGCATCGAGCAGTTGCGGAGTAAAGTGCAGCGCCGCCGTCGGCGCCGCGACGGAGCCGGATTCGCTGGCGAACGTGGTGTTGTACCGCTCGGCGTCACCGGGTTGATGCTCGTCCTCGCCTCGCGCCCGCCGGGCGCTTCTGATATAAGGCGGCAGCGGGGGGCGGCCGATGCGGTGGAGCACCTCAAGCGTGTCATGTGTGCTGTGAAGCGCGGCCTGCCACCGACCCTCACCTAGACGCATGATCAATTCAAGGTGCGCTGTTTGCTCGATACCATCACCGCACGCCGATTGCAGAACAATCGTTTCACCTTCGCGCAGCCTGCCGCCCGATTCGAGCATGACCTGCCATCGGATTTCGTGCCGGTCGGTTTCAGATTCGAGGTACAGGCCCGTGACGCGCCCGCCGGTCGCGCTTCGCCGACCTTCGAACCGGGCCGGCAGCACGCGGGTTTGGTTGAACACCATCAGATCACCACGG
>CAUYYV010000214.1:0-6051 GCA_963577075.1 Phycisphaerae bacterium | reverse complement strand
TGGATGTGCCCGGATACACGCAGGGCAAGGACCTGATGGCCTGGGTGCGCGGCGGTGCGCGGCGGCCGTTGCACGATGCGATTTTTGCGCAGGTCGGCAATTATCACGGACACTTGCTGGGCAAGAATTCGCTTCCCTCCGGCACGTTCGCCGCCGGGCGGCGAAAGCATCTCGTCGAGGCGGTACGCACGCTCACGCACTCATACATACGCGATCCGGAATACGGGGACGAAGCATACGATCTGCAAACGGATCCGCAAGAGTTGAAAAACGTGTTGAACGGTGGTGGTGAGGCGCCGTCGTGGGTCGATGATCTGCGCCGGCGTGTGGACCAGTGGGGGCAGGAGTGTGCGAATCTGCGCGAGCGGCTGGGTGTCGTGCCGGGCAACCGCGGGTTTGACACGCCCTACCGGCCGTTTCGGGAAAACCGATCGGTGTTTATCTAGAAACACGGGGCAAGCCCCCCCCCGCCAAGCGCGGCCGTCAAGTGTTGTCGGCGTGAAGTTTTGCGAGAATCGCCTGGCGATGCGCCTGCAACTGTTCGTCAACTTCTGCGCGTGACGAGTGGGCGCAGATGCCGAGCTGATGGCGTGGCTGGTTCGTGAGGTTCGGGCCGCTGCGATGCACGGTGTTGATCGCGTGTACACAGACGTCGCCCGGGTTCATGTGGATCTCGACCTCCTCGTAACGCGTGGTATCGAGTGGATCGATCAGCATCTGGCTGAACCCCATCACGCCCGACGGCTTGTGCGGCAGGATACCGAGTCGGTGCGAGCCCTTCTGGCAGACCAGCACGCCGTTGTCGCAGGTGGAAGCGTCGACGGCGATCGTGGTCGTCATCGCCTCGGGTGGGACCCAGCATTGGAAGGCATTGTCCTGATGCGCCGGCGTGACCGATCCCGATAGCGCAGGCTTGGCGAAAAACATCGTCGTCGACAGGACCACGCCAGGATCGTCGTAAATCGCCCGCGCCAGATCGACGAGCCGCTCGTCGGTGAGCAGCGAGGCGAATACGTCGGCGCACTGTTCCAGGTGAAACGCGCTCTTGATGGGCCGGTCGGGTGTGTCCTCGTAATAGACTTCGCCCGGCTTGAGCGTCGGTGCCACGTCGTGAATGAACGCGTCCAGAGCTCGTTTGAACACGTCGACTTCATCACGCGAAAAAACTTGGGGAAGCACGATAAATCCATCCTCGTGAAACTGTCCGACAATCGCATCAGTATCCATGATGTAGTCTCCGTGACGCCGATTATATGTTCTTGTGGGCCATTTCGCTGATTCCCGGGGAAGCGATGTTTTCGATATCCCCTTGTGCCGCATGTAAAAAAGGATTCATCCGGTTCGCGGCAGGCGGAACTTGAAAAAGTGTGGCAGTTCGACGCCGCCGGGCGGCCTGATCTTGCGTCAGGCCCGCGTCCTTGCGAGCCTTCACGAGCAGATGGCGAAGCCGTTTATGCCACTGGTATCTTGACACGAATTGCCTGGCAGATTATTTTAATTTAATCAAACTGGTTGTTAATGTACGAAAGGCGCAGCCATGTACAAGCCCCTGCTACTGTTATTAGTGGTCTGTTTTCTTTGCTCCGGTTGTTCGGTTGTACTGGCGGCACACGGGAAGGCGGCGCCAAATCTAGCCGTGGTCCGGACTGGGGCAACTCGTGGCGAAATTGAGTTGCAACTCGGCCAGCCGAAGAAGGTCACAGATATTGGCACTTACCTGGGTGCCTTGTACGAATATGAGGTAGGCAACGAGCCCAGTGCCGGCCGAGCAATAGTGCACGGCGTCGCTGACGTGTTCACGCTTGGGTTGTGGGAAATTATCGGCACACCCATCGAGGTATTTCAGGGAGAAAAAATTGAACTGACAATTTATTATGACCGCCAAGACATTGCACGCGGCATCAATTCACCTCCAAGCGATGCCAACGTCGTCCCAGACGGTCAGCCGCCCGGGTCAGTCCAAGACAGCCCCCAAGCCACGACCGACGAACCATGACCGCATGACGACGCGTGTTTGGGAGCGAGAAGCCGCGTGGGCGGCTTCGTCCTCAACCCACACGGATCGATTGTCGGTGGGTGTGCCAGTATTCCAAAGTCTGGACCGCTCGGCTGATCTCGAGTGATTTTTGGAGCCTCGCAAACGCCTTCCTGGCGTCGACCCCGCAGGCCCGAGCACCGCGATGAATTCGGCGACTCGTATCGGTTGTGCACAACGGCAGGTGACACGGCGTTTCCAGGCTCCGCCCATCGGCGGCAGGTGGTGGCAAGCCTGGTGCCGATCACACCGCCTGCCCCGCGTGCGCTGCCACGGTTGCGGCCACGTACGCCAGGCAATCGCATGCTCCGAGTTCACTCCTTGCTGATGACGCTGGTGTTTACCCCTCGACATGATTGGTCCGCCGTGACCGGCTTGGCCTTGCCACGGCGCTAACCTATCATCGTGCAAGTCGGCTGCCGCCATCGATCGAGTTTTTCAACGGATTGGTAGCGGGGGCTGTGGTCTGCTGAGTATTGGAGGCAACTCGAAATGAGAAGTGAAACGGTTCGGATCGGCTTCATTGGTGCGGGCAGCATCTGCCGCGGCAGGCACCTGCCCGGCCTGGCGGCAATTGACGGGGCCGATGTTGTGGCCGTGTGCAATCGCAGCCGGGACAGTGCCGGATCGGTTGCCGATCAGTTCGCCATCCCCGAGGTCGAAGATGACTGGCACAGCCTGATCGCCCGCGACGACCTGGACGCGATTTTCATCGGCACCTGGCCTTACATGCACCGTGAGATGTCCGTTGCCGTGCTCGAGGCGGGCAAGCACTGTTTCTGCCAGGCGCGCATGGCGATCAACCTTGACGAGGCCCGACAGATGTTCGCCGCCGCCCAGGCACACCCCGATCTGGTCAACATGATCTGTCCCTGCCCGTTTCTGTGCGAGACCTATGTGGCGCACATGGTTCAGGCCGGGCAACTGGGCCGGATCCGCCTCGTGGAATTGCATGTCGTCAACGGCGCAAACCTGGACGAGAAAGACGTGCACTGGCGCGAGCGGCGTGAATTCAGCGGCAACCAGATCATGGCGATGGGTATCTATGCCGAGACGCTCAATTCACTGGTCGGGTCATACGACGTGTTGTCGGCGCACATCGCGACGCCGATCGCCGTGAAGGCCGATGCCGACGGGCGGAGCGTGGACATCGATATTCCGCAGGTGGTCACCATCACCGGCCGGCTCGAGTCGGGCGCCTTGGCGGTCGAGCATCACATGGGCCTGGCGGAGGATGCGAGCAGCGGCGGCAATCAGGTCACGATCTGGGGCAGCGCCGGCACGCTTCGATATGATTTCGGCGATACGGTCGAACTGGCCGCCCCGGGCCAGTCGTTCAAGACTGCCGACGTGACCGATGACCTGAAGCGGCCGTGGACGGTGGAAAGCGATTTCATCAACGCCGTGCGCGCCGCTCGCCGCGGCGTGGCGGCACAGGACCGACCCGTTCGGCCCGACTTCACCGAGGGGTTGGCGTACATGCGAAAGGTCGAGGCGGTGCACTTGTCAGCGCAAACGGGCAAAGCTGTCGAACTGTCACAGCTGTGATGGGTGTGAGTCGTGAGGCGGGTTTCGTGAGTCGCAAGAAAATGTGTAGCCGAAACCCCACGCACGAAACCCCATGCACGCCATCCGGCATCACGCACAACCTGATCTGGACGGTCCTGTTGGGACGATGGATCGAATTCGCCAAGAGCGCCTTGGCGCTGCCGGACGATGCCGAGGGCCGTCGGTTGCGCGATTCGGTGGGCGACATCATCATGCTCCAGGCCGTGTGGTTTGCGCTTCAGAACCTCGATGAGTTGGACGACGCCGAGCGTGCGGTGGGGCTGGACCGTGCCCAGTTGCTGATCGACAAGCACGGCGGCGTGATCCGTAATCGCTGGTGCAACCGTGAGATGCCGAGCATGTTATGCGAGTTGCTCGCCGATGCTCAGCGCCAGTGTGAGGTGGCGAGCGGGCGGCCGTGACGGCCTGTCGTCCCCACCGCGCCGGTGGTTGGCGGAAAAGATATCCGGTAAAATGCCCGGCCAGAGGAGTTGCGGTATCGGGCCGGCTGTACCGGCCCACGTTGAATTCCACCGCCGAAAGGAGACGACCATGACCACCGCCACGACCGCTGCACCGACGAGTCCCCCGAAAATCAAGCAATGCCAGATGCTCATCGACGGCCAATGGCGCGACAGCGTAAGCGGCAAGACGTTCGCCACGATCAATCCCGCCACCGAAGAAACGATCGCCGAGGTCGCCGAGGGTGATGCCCAGGACATCGAATTGGCGGTGCAGGCGGCGCGTCGCGCGTTCGACAGCGGTGACTGGCCGAAGATGGACGCCCGCGATCGCGGTGCACTGATCTATCGGCTGGCCGACCTGATCGAGCAGAACCTCGACGAGCTGGCGGCTCTTGAAACGCTGGACAACGGCAAGCCGATCACGGACTCGCGCAATGTTGATCTTCCATTGACCGCTGACTGCCTGCGTTATTACGCCGGTTGGGCCGACAAGATCCACGGCGAAACCATCCCCATCCGCGGTGACTATTTCTGCTACTCGCGTCGCGAGCCGGTGGGCGTGGCGGGCCAGATCATTCCCTGGAACTTTCCGCTTCTCATGGTGGCGTGGAAGTGGGGTCCGTGCTTGGCCGCCGGCTGCACGACCGTACTCAAGCCGGCCGAGCAGACGCCGCTGTCGGCGCTGCGGCTGGGCGAGTTGGCGCTCGAGGCCGGTTTCCCCAAGGGCGTGATCAACATCGTGCCCGGGTTCGGTGAGACGGCCGGTGCGGCGCTGGTCAAGCACCCACAGGTCGACAAGATCGCTTTCACCGGCGAATACAAGACCGCGCAGATCATCATGCGGGACGCGGCCGACACGCTCAAGCGCCTGACGTTCGAGTTGGGCGGCAAGAGCCCGAACATCGTGTTCGCCGACTCCGATCTCGACGCTGCCGTCGATGGCGCTTACATCGGGCTGTACCTCAACCAGGGACAGTGCTGCTGCGCCGGGTCACGATTGTTCGTCGAGGAGAAGATTCACGACCAGTTCGTCGAGCGGTTGGTTGAAAAGAGCAAGATCCGCCGCCTGGGCGATCCGTTCGACCCGCAGACCGAGCAGGGCCCGCAGATCGACAAGAACCAGTTTGACAAGATCATGCACTACATCGACCTGGGCAAGAAGCAGGGTGCCAAGTGCCTCACCGGCGGTGACCGCAGTGGCGACCGCGGCTACTTCGTCCAGCCGACCGTGTTCGACGGCGTCACCGACGACATGGCCATCGCGACCGACGAGATATTCGGCCCGGTGATGAATATCCTCAAATTCAAAGATACCGACGAAGTGATCGAGCGTAGCAACAACACGTTCTACGGCCTGGCGGCGGCGGTCTGGACTCGCGACATCGCCCGGGCGCACAGGTTGGCCACGTTGTTGCGGGCCGGGACGGTATGGGTCAACTGTTACGATGTGTTCGACGCGGCCGCGCCGTTCGGCGGGTTCAAGATGTCAGGCCAGGGCCGCGAGTTGGGTCAGAAGGCGCTGGACAACTACACCGAGTTCAAGACGGTGACCGTAAGCCTTGCGGGCGCTTGAACCGGGCGCTGCCGGCAGAATTCATCATCGCCGGGCCATTACGGCCTTGGCAGCTACTCGGCTTCCTGCACGGAAGATATCGTGTGGTGGTATCCTTTTGTTCAGAGTTGGTGCATGTCGGACGGCGACAACATTACTCAACTGACCGGTGCGGACTTCGACGAGTTCATCCGGTTTCAGAACCGCTCATTTGACTATCCGCCGCAGCGTGGTCTGGACTGGATGGTGCCGACGATGTACTGCGCCACCGATTGGCACATGCGGTGCAATTACGCGCTGCGCCGCAACGGTACGCTGGTCGGGATCGTCGGGCTGTACCCGATTACCTGGCGGATCGGCCGGGCGACGCTGCGCATCGCGGGGGTCGGCGGCGTGTCGACCGAACCCCAATCACGAGGCACGGGCGTGATGGGCATAATGCTCGAGCACGC
>CAUYYV010000213.1:0-6089 GCA_963577075.1 Phycisphaerae bacterium | reverse complement strand
CTGCGTGGGCATGATCTACGAACGGTTCCACACCCGCCAGATGCGCGACGTGCAGGGACTGGCGCACCTGATGCCCGTCTGGTCATTTTTCATGGTGTTTTTCTGTCTGGCCAGCGTCGGGTTGCCCGGGCTTAACGGATTCATCGGAGAGTTTCTCACGCTGATGGGGGCTTTCACCGCCACCGACATACTCGGCCCCGGGTACGCGGTCGCGGCCGGGTTCGGACTGATCTTCGGCGCGATTTACATTCTGTACATGGTCGGTCGAGTCGTGTTCGGCCCGCTGAAAGTGCCGGGTGAGCACGCCGAGGTGCGAGATCTGGGGAGACGAGAGATCTTCACCCTCGCGCCGCTGGCGATTGCATGCCTGTGGCTGGGGCTTTATCCCGGGCCCGTACTGGACACGCTCGAACGACCAATCAATAAACTAACCGCCGCCGCGCGGCATATATCATCCGAAAACCACGACCGACGGTCGCGATTGGAGCCGGCGGAAAAATCGAACGGTTTGTTGATGCATCGGGCGCAACCACCGGTCGTGGTGTCATGTTGTGAGCCGGAGCCAGATCGATGAGCAATACCGCGATGCTCGACAAACTGGCGACACTTGGACCCGAGATCGTGATGGGAATCGGCGCCTGCATGTGCATGGCAACCGGCCTGACGCGATCGCCGATCCTGCGCCGACTGACCGCTCCGGTCGCCGCGATTACGCTGATCGTCGTGGCCGTGATGGTGATCCCACAGATTGTTGATCCGCGGTACGGCGATGCGAACAACACCGTCGGTGTCGGCGTTTCATTTACAGCGTACGTCACATGCGCGGTGGCATGCGTCGGATTTCTTCTGTTGATGGTGGCCGCGGGCGTACCAGGGCGACTGCATATGACACGTGAAGCTGAGACTGCTGTCACGCGTGGCCGACCGTTTGAGCCCGGCGACATGATGCGCGGCGAGTTCTTTGCCTTCTTCCTGCTGAGCATGGTCGGCGTGATGCTCTGCGCCGGTGCGAGCGATCTGGTGTGGCTGTTCCTGTCGCTCGAGTTGACCAGTTTGCCGACCTACGTGCTGGTGGCCACCTCGCGCGATAAGATCGACGCCCAGGAAGCAGCAGTAAAATACTTCTTTCTCGGCGCCTTGGCTGTTGGTATTTTTCTTTACGGCTTTGCGCTGATTTATGGCGCAACAGGTACGACGCAGTTGTTTGCCGTGCCCGGTGCGGCCGAGCCGAGCGTGCAAGGAGTGCTCGCGAACCAGGGTGCGTCGCCGTTGTTGATCACGGGCATGATCCTGGCGGTGGTTGGCATCGCGTTCAAGATCGCGGCGGTGCCGATGCACTTTTACGTCGCCGACGTGTATCAAGGAGCGACGACGCCGATCACCGCGTTCCTGGCGTTCGTGCCCAAGACCGCCGGGTTCGTCTCGATCATCGTGCTGCTGTCGGTGTTCGGCGCGGCGATGCCAGCGCCGATCGTGGCGTTGCTATGGGTGATGGCCGTGGCAACCATGACCGTGGGCAACGTGATGGGCCTGCTGCAATCGAACGTGAAGCGTGTGCTGGCATACAGCTCGATAGCGCATTCAGGTTACATGCTCGTCGGGATACTGGCCTGGACCTCCGGCCAGGGTCCGACCCTGGGCAACGGTGTGGCGGCTGTGCTGTTTTACCTGGTGGCGTACGGACTGGCGACAATCGGTGCGTTTGCCGTGCTCGGCTGCCTCGAAGCGCGTGGGCAGGAGGGGCAGAGCTACGACGACATCGCCGGTTTGTCGATTCGCCATCCCGTCTTCGCTGCAATCATGTTGCTCAGCGTGCTGTCGCTGATCGGCCTGCCGCCAATGGTCGGGTTTCTCGGCAAGATTTATCTGTTCGGCGCAGCGATCGAGCATGGCTACGTCGGGCTGGTCGTGATCGCCGTGCTCAACAGCGCCGTCTCGGCGGTTTATTATCTGCGCATTATATCCGCGTGCTATTTCTCCCCCGCCGAGGCGACGACGCGCACGGTGTTCGCTCCCGCCCGCTGGCTGGCCGCCGCGATCGCCGCCATCCTCGCCCTCGTGCTCGGGCTGGCGGGCAACCGACTCGTCGAAGCAGCGCACCGTGCCACCCAAACACAAGTAAAAGTGTCCATCGCAGAGACCACCACTCACGAATTGCGGTGATCACCGTTCCTGTTCCAGACCCCGAACACCAAGTGGGCTGTCCTGGGATCGCAACAATCTCAATCGATCAGTTTCATCAACGGCGTCGGGTCAGCAAGGTTTTCAGCGAGATGGTCGGCGCCCGCATCGCGCAATTCGTCGAGACTGTATGGTCCGGTAGCGACAGCGAAAGCGACGCAGCCATGCGCGTGCGCTGCGGCGACATCGCGTGGCGTGTCGCCGATGAGAATGACACGGTGTGGGTCGACCGGATCACCGCTGTGGCGCTCGTATCTGCGCATTGCCAAAGCTGTCAGGTCCGGTCGCGTCAGGGCGTCATCGCCGAACGCCGTGATGGTAAACCATGCGGGATCGAACCCGATGGCGTCAAACTTGATCGTCACGGCGGCGCCGTAGTTGCCCGTCAGCAGTCCGAGCGTAATGTCGCCTGCCGAATCGGTGCGGCGGCGCAATGACGCGAGCAGGTCACGCACACCGGGCATTACCGTGACGGCTTCGCGCCCACGTTCAAACTCATCGGCCAGCGCGACCAGATACGCCTCGCGAAACCGCTCGTGCTGCGCCTCGACGTTGTCGAGCTGGTTGATTGCGGCGACCTCGGCGAAGATGACCGGATCGAGCGACCCGGCGGTCTGCACCCCGTCCCACCGAAAACCCTCACCGAACAACTCGGCTCCGACCCGCTTCATCGCGCGCATGCCGGCACCCCCGCTGAGCATCAGCGTCCCGTCTATATCAAATAATAGAAGCGTCGTGCGCACATGCTGATGATAGACGGCATAGTTATACGAATCAAAGCAACTCTGTCAGCATCTCGTGGCAGAATACTTGAGATGTGAGGCCCGAGGTCTTACCAATACGCGTTGCTAGATCAGACATTAACCACCGTTTGCATGCCAGCCCCAGAACCGTCACTGCAGCGCCCGGCGCCGCTGCGCCCGGCGCTGCTGTTGCTTCAACTTGATGACCTGCTCACGACGCTTGCTGATCCATGCACGATGCGCCTCGGCAAACGTGCTGATCATCGCGTTTTCATGGCGGGCGTCGGCGTCAATCAGCGGCGAGGCGTCGTCCATGATGTGGAAGGCCATGTAGGCTATCCGCACCAACGGATCATCGCTCTTGCGGACCTGCTGGTGAAGATCCCGCAGCACTTCGACGGCGACCGGGTCACGGTCCATAAAAAACGTGATCCACGCCTGTTCGTACGGCTCAAGACGACTGAACTTCTCGGTCAGTGTGTTGACCAATATATCACGAGATGCTTTCAGTTGTTCGACTTGATTTTTCATCTCCTCGGCGTAGATCTGCGGCTTGTCCTCCTGACCGTCCTCATCTTCCTCGTCCTTCATCTCCTCGGCCTGTTCCGCAGCCTCAAGTGCCTGCTCGAGTTGGGTGATACGGCTGATCATCTGGGGCACCAGGTTGGTCAGTAACGCGGTGGCCCGAAGCCGTTCCACCGGATCGGGCCCATCCATATCGTTCATCCACTGGCGCACCGCCTGATCGGTCAACAGGACCTGCTTCCGATCGATGTAATGTTCCTGATCCGTACCGCCCATCAACCCGACCTGAAGACGCTCACCGGGCTGAGGCACGGGGTTGAGAAATGCCGAGAGGCTCACCCCGAAATGCCGCCTCGGCTCCTGCGCCAAGATCGCACCGACCGGCGTGGATCCAAGACGGACCGTCACCTCCACCGATTGCCCCGGATCAAGTGTCAACCTCCGCCGCAGATCCAGGACGACCGGCGGTAGATCGACCATTTCAGCATTTTCGGTCCCGTGAACGCCGGCAATCAGAAAGGCGCTGGTGGGCATTCCACTCTGCTCTCCCAGGGCCAACGGCATGTCACCTACATTGCGGATCCGCACCGTGGCGAGCAGCGGATCAAGATATTGCAGATCCTTGTTGATGACGGTGATACTGAACTGCAGCAACGACCGCTTGTTGTGAAACGGATCGCGGGCCGAATCTTCCCAGTGCTCATACGTCTTGGCGATGATGCTATCGTCATCCGCCCGCTGCGGCTCGATGTCCATCTCGTGCAAATCCAGCGCGCCCAGCAGTCCTGCGAGCGTGCCGTGCGCCTTGGCGGCGATATGCAGCGTCTCAATCTTCTTTTCATCGTCCGTATCCCGATAGCTCATCGCCAGCCCGTAAGCGGCCAGCGGGTCGCGATCGGCAAGTGGCGCCAAGATATGCTGCGCCTTGTCGAACTGGCCGGCGTGCAACGCCGTCCACCCGTCGATGCGACCGAGCAACAACTCATCACTCTTCTCGGCCTCGGCCAGCTTCCCGCGACCCGCCCGCGCGTCGTCGTTCCAACGATTAAAAAACGCCGCCAGCCAGACCAGGTCCGCTTCGGCAGACAACTGATCGTCTTCGGCAAGTCGTTTCAATCGGGTGGTCAGCTGGGTGTAGACGGCGTCGGCCTTGCCCTTGTAGTCGGCGCGGTAAAAGATCGCCAGCCGCAGCAGTTGGAGCGGCATGCTCAGCGGCGGCGGCATCTGGATTTGCCGCAATTCGGGTGGAAGATCCTCAAAAGTTTTGCCCTCCTTTTCCGCATCCAGCTTTCTCTGGTACATCTTCCGCTGCGCGACGCCGACCAACTGCGTCTGCATTTCCTGCTCGGCCTCCAAAATAAATTCCAGGGCGTCGTCCAGTTCACCGGTCGCCACCATCACCATGCACCAGTCGGAGACGACCGCTTGGTCAAGTATCTGCGACTCGATGATATGGGCGACGCGAAACTGCTCATCAGCCTGCTCGTACAAACCATGGGCGAATAGGAGACGGGCAAAGCGGAGTCGTAACTCCGCGTCGAGCGGTTGAGCGCCAATCAGGTGCATCAGAGCCGCCGTGACGGCGCGCACGGATGTACCGTTTCTGGTTGTCACCAGGTCGAATGCCATGCGGGCGGCCTGATGGTTGGTCGGGTCGAGTCGAAGCGCGTCGCTGAGCCGTTTCTGGAAACGCATCTGGTCGCCGATCTCAGCCGCACCGCGTGCCGCGAACGACGCCAGGCGCGACCGCAGAGCCTTGGTCAACTGATCGGCTTTTCGGCTGTTGAGTAGTGCCTCGACGCGGGCCAGGCGCTTTGTAAGGATCTGCTCCTGATCGAGCATGCTCATGATCAGCTCAAGCTGGGCCGCGTCGTCGTCCGGCCTCAGCAGACAATACTGTTGCAGCGCCGCACGCTGGGCAACGCGATCTTTGGTCTGCTTGGCAAGCTCGAAGCGTAGACGCCAAGTCTCGGCGTCGCGCGAATTCAGTTGCTGGGCCAGATCGAGCAGGATCTCGGCGCGTACGAGTTGATCAGGACGCGGCGCACCGGGCATCCCACCTATGTTCTGCACCGACATGCGGGCCAGATTGATCAGGTGATCGGCGACGATCCCTTTTGGATTGATGTTGGGCGCAAATCGAAGGTCTTTGCCGGCCGCAGGCGCGCCAAGCAAGACGCATATGATGCCGGGAATCAACCATGCCCCAATCCTCCTGATGATCGACGAGTCCCGACTCATACAGCGCAGTCTCACTCTGTCACCATGGAAAATACTTGATCCACCAACCGGCCCCAAAACCGCAAAGCGCCGCGACGACCAAACTCCCCCAGACCGTCACGGCCACGACAAACCTCAAAAAGCCCGATATCAATATCGGCGCATCGGGGCATAGCTCATCAGCCACCAGTACCATAAACACGAACATCCCACCCGCCATCGCCGCGACGGCACTCGCCATCGCCGCGACTGGCAGCACCCGAGCCTTGACACCCACATCCAGCAGCACTTGCGTCGCTGGGTCCGATAGCCATCTCGACCCGTCGAGCAACGCCAAACCCGGCACAAACAGACCACCGGCAAATACCATCGCCAGGCCCAATTGCCACGATCGACCGCCCGATCCCGTTCTGCTCACCT
>CAUYYV010000212.1:0-6103 GCA_963577075.1 Phycisphaerae bacterium | reverse complement strand
TCATCGCCCGTAGTTTTTCGAGGAAAATTGCAAAATCTTGGTCCTGGCTAAATACCCCGACATCTTTGGCTACAACTAACTCTGCCTCGGATCGACGGCCCTGAGCGTAGCTCTCCGCGTAATCGAGGATGCGCCTGCTCTTTAACTCCGCCAGACTTCGGATGTTCTTCGCCTCGGCTTTGCCCTCCGAGCGAGCTCTTTCTGCGAGGCGATCACGAGACTGCTTCATGCTGTCGAACACCTTGTTGGTCGTCGACTCGGGCAGCAGAATACGGCGCACGCCGAACTGCACGACCTTGATCCCGAAGTCGTTGAGCAGGTCCGGTCCCAGTTCCCGCTCGGCTTGCTCCTCGAGTTGTTGCAACTTCAGCTTGCTCTCGTCGAGGTTGACCAATTGGTCGAAGCGGTACTCCGACACGATCGCATTGACGGCGCCCAGACGATCCCGAAGACGTTCCTCGGCGCGATTGATCGTCTCCAGTTTCTGATAAAACTTCAACGGCTTCTCGATCCGCCAGGCGAGATAGGTCGCGACGTTCACCTGGTATTTGTCGCTGGTCGGCACCTCTATCAACGGGTGCTCGAGGATCTGGATGCGTATCGGATAGCGTCGCACGTCGTCGATCGGCAAGGGCAGTCGGAAGTGCAGCCTGTTCTCGCGCACGACATCACCTTCGTCGGCGGCGCCCCAGCGAGCGTGGACAACCACCTCGTCGTATCGCACCTGGTAGCAGAAGGCGTACATCACAAGGATGGCGACGATCATGAAAACAACGAAAATAGTCAATGGGGTTTTCATCGCTGCATTAACTCCACAAGATTCGGTCGTCCCCGATGGTTTGGATCAATAAGTTCCTGGTGCATTATTGAGAATTCAGAATATCATCAATCCCGGTGGAAAACTGTTCGTGATTCACCCTGATCTCTGAATCACCGGGCAGGATGAATATGCGTGATTCTTTGAGGCCCTCGGCCAACGCCCGGTAGTAGAGGCGGTGCGTATAGTACTTCGGCGCAAGGCTGTACGCGCCGAGCATGGCGAGGAACCGCTTAGCATCAGCGCGGGCCTCGATAATCCTTTGCCATTTTTCCGCCTTCGCTTCGTTGATAATCTTGGCGGCCTCGCCACTGGAGGCGACGAGCATCTGGTTTATCTCACGGCGACGCGCCCTGATCTGCTCTTCGTGGTCACCACCATCGTACTTAAGCGCATCGAGTTTCTCGATGGCGGCATGGATCCGCAGTGCATCCTGCTCCGAGCCAGCGGCGTGGACCAGCGTTTCGATCCGATCGCGGCCAGCCTTCTCAATCTCCGCCTGCTTCTCCTGCAACGCCGCGATCTGCTCGTGGAATGAACTGGCGACATCACCCTGACGCGGCGGGTGGATGCTGGCCAGTCCGACGAAAATAACATCCAGACCGAGATTGTGCCGGTCAACGTCTTCCTGAATCTGCTTGCGCAGCACGTGCCCGGCCTCAAGCCGACCGGATGCGAGCAGGGTATCGATGTCATGCCGGGCAAAGTAGTTGCCTACCCGCCTGGCCGCCAACGCGGTCAGCAGCGGGCAGGGATCGATCGCCTTCTTACCGACCAGCGGATCAGGACCCTGCCGGCCGCCGAGTTTCCAGTCATCAACCAGCGAGTCCCATCGTTGACGCTGCCTGGCCGCGGTGATGACTTGGCTCGGTTCGGTCACGTTGAGAACAAACTTGCGCAGATTGCCGATGCGAAACTGCACGGTGACGTTGGCGGCGACCAGCGAGATGCCGCGTACGCCGCCCGTCACCGAGTCGTCGTTTTCGCCGCCCGTGGCCGAACCGCCAGAGTCGTGCTCCTCGAGGTATGAAGTGGCACCGGTGATGATGTAATCTTCGTCTGAACTGGTGTGCTGGGTCGTCCACAAGATGGCGCGACCGCGATCGATGTGCTCGCTGACCGAGCCGGCGGCGATCTCGTGAACACGATCGACGGGATATTTCTCGGCGCTTCCGATAGGCCAAGGCCACTTGAAGTGCAAGCCCGGTTGATCAATTCGGACCAACCGTCCGAACCGGGTGACGACCGCCTGCTCATACGGCTCGACGACGATGATCGAACTGATCAGGATCAACACGAACATCGCGAAGGCGATCAGTGGTGTGACCGCCCTCCCCAGCAACTGGTAGAACCAGGATCGCGAGATCTCAAACCCGAATTGATAGTTGATCGCCTCGGAAACCACGCGCGCGATAGACTCGGGGCTGGTCAGCAGCCCGAGCACGCGGCTGTCGAATGCCGGCCGAGCGATCTCATCGGGCCGGCGCGGCCTATACGCGTTGAGCAAAAACGTGACAATGATCTCGACACCGATCAGAAGCATCAGGACCGGCACGACAGCGCCAAGCACATCAAACACGCGTGGGACGTCGAGCCAGTGCAAGAGCGACGCGACCGCCGCCAGAAAGCCAACCAGTGCGCCGCCCATGAGATAGCCGGCGCCGCCGCGCAACAGTTGCCATTGGCGCACGCGGGTCATGCCGGCGACGTATCGGGCTGTGATGAATCCGACGAACGCGATGCCGGCGCACAGGCCCATCAGCAACAACGACCGATCATCAACCTGTGGTCCCAGCGCCAGCGGGCGAAAATCGGCGGGCCGGGTGTTAAGATAAAGCTGCCAGCTGCCGATCGCCACGAGATAGACGGCAACGCCCACGCTGACAATACTCAGGCCCCACTTGTGCAGATTCCGCAACCGCCGCTGCGCCAAGTTCAGGTCATCGGCGTGCTCATCGAAGATTGCCGCACTCTGCGCATCGCGACGCGCCAGTTGTTCAGCCTCAAGTGCCTCGAGGCGCTCAAGCCGATGCTGGTGGCACACCATCACGAGGATGATCCAGATCGGCAGCCCACCGAGCAGGTGCAGCGTCGCCGCGTGCAGCGCCGCGCTTTGCGACCACAACCCGATCAGGGTCATCGTGATCACCAGGGCCAGTTGAACGGCCCCTCCGATCACCGCCGCCGTCGTCGCGCGTCGATATGTTTGTTGGTCTTCAGCCATCTAGGCTGCTATTCCTTGATTTCTCGTCTGTTCGTGGCGGTTTTCTCGCAATCCCACGACCACCGGTCGCGGCTCGTATGATGGTGCTCGCTCGTGCCTCACCGTTCTCGTCGGCATGGCCGCAGCGATGCGATCAGGAATCAACATCGAACCCGACCAATTGGCTTGTCCGTAACTACGATCGAAAGTAAGTTGGTTGCCGTTCATCGCGTATGAATCGCCAGTCGCTAGAATAGGCAGCCGGCATCCGACAACCCTAATATGTTTCAACAGCTGCTCACAATCAGCCGCAATACCTTCATCGAATCGATCCGCCAGCCGGTGTTCGTCGTGCTGCTCATCGCCGGAACGATTTTCCTGTGGCTCAACAGCCAACTCGCCTCGTACACGCTCGAGGATGACAACAAGATGATGATCGACCTGGGGCTGAGCATGCTGCTGCTGATCGGTCTTTTGCTGTCGGCGTTCTCGGCGACGGGCGTTCTCAGCGCGGAGATCGAAAACCGCACGGTATTGACCGTGGTGAGCAAGCCGGTGTCGCGGCCGGTGTTCGTGCTGGGCAAGTTTGGCGGCGTCGCAGCCGCCTTGGCCATCGGATATACAGCGATGGTCATGACCTACCTGCTGACCGTCCGCCACGAGGTATTGCAGACGGCCTCGGACCAAGTCGACTGGCCCGTGCTGACGTTTGCCGCCCTGGCGTTTCTCATCGCCGTTGCCATCGCCACAACGGGCAATTACCTCTACAACTGGGTCTTCACCTCCAGCTTCATATTTTTGTATGCAGTGCTCAACACGATTGCCTACCTGCTGGTGTTGGTGATCGCCAAGGGTTGGCAGTTTCAGTCGATCACGACGGAGTTCACCATTCACGGCGGGCAACTGGTACAGCTGCTGATCGCGTTGCTGATGCTGTTCGAAGCGATCATCGTGCTGTCGGCCGTGGCGATCGCGGCGTCCACCCGGCTCGGACAGGTGATGACGCTCGTCATCTGCATCGCCGTGTTTCTGCTCGGTCTGGTCAGCGACTCGATATATCATCAGTATGGAGATAACTTCTTCGCCCAACTTTTTTACTGGTTGATCCCAAATCTTCAGTACCTTTGGCAAGCTGACGCGTTGACGGCCGGCCATTCCATTCCCGTTTGTCATCTGTTGTTGGTCAGCGGCTATTGTGTGCTCTACGTCGCGGCGATGTTGTTCCTTTCGATCAGTCTTTTTCAGACACGTGAAGTCGGGTAATGCGCATTTTTGATTCTTGATCAACGGCCTGAATCATCCATCGTGGTTTGCTCGGTCAGGTTACGCGGGCGCGGGCTGAGCATCCGAGGGTGTCATCATCGGCTCGGGCGTATGACCGTGCGCGGCCCTCTCCAGTTGCTCGGCATCGGCTTGCTCGATGTCCTCGCCACAACGCACCAGCCTAGCCGAATTGAAGATAACGACCAGGCCGCTGACAAGGTGCAGGACGGCGGCAAGAATCAACCCTATCAGGTGACTCGCCGCCAAGGCCTCGCCCACGACGATGAAAACCACTCCAAACGCCACGTTCTGCCGGACCACGGTGGTGGTCTTGCGCGACAGTGCCAAGAGGAACGGGATGCGGTTGAGGTTGTTGTTCATCAACGCGATGTTGGCCGAGTGAATGGCGACGTCGGACCCGGCAGCTCCCATGGCGATGGAGATATCGCCCGCCACCAACGCCGGTGCATCGTTCACGCCATCACCGATGACAGCCACGCGGTGACCCTTGCTCTTGAGTTCGTCAACCAACTCGAGCTTTTCGTGCGGCAGCACCTCGGCGCGATACTCGGTGTGCATCTGGTCGGCAACACGCTTGGCGACCGAATCACGATCGCCGGTGACGATAATCAATCGCTTGATCCCGGATTGACGCAGCTCGTTCATGGCGGCGCCCGCCTCGGGCCGGGTGTTGTCCGCCAAGCCGATCCAACCCAGCAACCCGCCGTCGGCGACGACAAACAGGACGCTGAGTCCCTCGGCCTCCGGGCTGGCACCGGCACGTTCAATCTGTTGCGCCACGTCGGACGGCTGGCCGGACTCGATCAGCCAGTTGGCGCGACCCACGACAATTTGACGACCATCCACGTTGGCCTTGACACCACGGCCGGAGACCTCCTCAAACCCGGTCGGATTGCCCAGGCTCAGCCGTGCCTTGCGAGCGACCTGGGTCACGGCGCGGGCGACGGGATGACGGCTGTTCTGCTCGGCCGACGCTGCGGCCTGGAGAAGTTCGGCGCCCTCGACGCCCTCGGCGGGGCGGAGCACAGTGACTTCCAACTCGCCGGTGGTCAGCGTGCCGGTTTTGTCGAACACCATAGCAGTCAGGTTGCGCGCCGCTTCGAGATCTACCACGGACTTGATCAATACACCCAGACGCGCCGCGGAGGACAGGCCGGCCACCATCGCCGTCGGCGTGGCCAGGATCAGCGCACACGGGCAAGCAATTACCAGCATGGCAATCGCCCGCTGCCAAGCGTCTTCATGACCCGCCTGCTGGTTGAAGAACAACACAATGCCAACAAGCATCAGTATCGTCGGCGTGTACCAAGCAGCGTAGCGATCGATCATGCGCATGATGGGCGTACGCGTGCCCTCGGCGTCAAGGATCATCTCCTTGACGCGGCCCAGCGTGGTGTCGCTGCCCGCCTTGGTGACCTCGATGTCCATCATGCCGGTAAGGTTGATCGTGCCACTGAACACCTCATCACCCGCAGTCTTGTCGGCCGGAAGGGATTCACCGGTGATGGTCGCCTGGTTTACGGTGCTCTCACCGCAAAGGACGTTTCCATCGGCGGGTATGTTGTCGCCTGGCCGAACGCGCACGATATCGCCGGTACCCAGCTCGCTGGCTTCGACCTGACGTTCATGGCCGTCCTCGATGCGATGGGCCCGCGTCGGGGTGATGCGGACGAGCGATTCGATGCTTGCTTTAGCGCCCAGAGCGGTGCGGCTCTCAATGAGAACCGACAGGATCATCAGGAAAGCGATGAACCCCGCTTCCAGATAGTACCCGACAGCCATCGCGGCCAACACGGCCA
>CAUYYV010000211.1:0-6106 GCA_963577075.1 Phycisphaerae bacterium | reverse complement strand
AGGTTTTTTTGATTGAACCCTTATTTTCCCTTGTGGTGTGGGCTCAGTTGGGTTATACTTTTTGCAGTTGGTGAGTTCACATTTCAAGCCTCATCAACCGGTGTTTGAGGAAGGATGAAGGCAAAATCGGAATGGAGAGGAGGGCAACCCCGACCGGAAAATCGATGGTTTTTGCAGAAAGATGTCCGTCTCGGGATTCGTTGACCTGTTCCATTTTCTGCTCGAGTTAGGGAGCACGGAGCGGGCACCAGGGAGGCGAGGCAGTGCGGGAAGGGACACGGCCGCTTTGACAATTCAGGAAACGTGTGACTCTTTTTGGCTCGGCTTCATCGTGTGAAGTCGGGGTTAGTTTTTACTGGGTTATTGTTTTTTGGTGCATCGATAAAAGGAGAACAGCGATGCGAATGATGAAGTTTGGAATGTTGGCCTTGGCGGCGACAGCGATAGTGTCGGCGCCAGCGATGGCGGCCTTTAGTGGGGCCGGAACGACCACCATCCACCAGTTGGATGACAAGTACTATGGTGCGCCTGCTCCCACAGGCAGTCCCAAGTACAGCACCGCCGCCCTGACCTTGACGGGTGACACCAACGCCATTGGCGCTGGGACTGGCCTCTATGGTGGCGGCAAAAATGGTTCCTACCTTGCGGTCATCGGCAACGCGGTGTACCACACTAAAGGTAGCACCGTGCCGGCGAATAACGCCATGGCCCGCCGTAATTTCGACGGTACCGAGATCGATGCCGTCAGCAGCGGCTGGAGCAACGCGTGGGTCCAAGGCGCGTACAACAGTGGCAACGGCTTCCAGTACCTCTCGCAGGATAAAGGCGGCGGCGCCGGCGCGAAGTTCTACGTCACCAACAACTGGTCCAACACGTCTTCGGACGTAACCGGCGTCGTGCAGCGGTATGGCGCAGACGGCTTCCTGATTGACACTTGGTTGGGTACCCCAGGCGAGCAGCACGGCAACACGCGTGGCTCGGACAACGGTGGTACGGCCAACTCCGGTGGTATTCATACGTCTCTGTGGGCCGCTAACTGGGGTCCCGACGGACGATACTACGTCGGCGAGTCCTACCGCGGCACGACCGGTCGCATCAGCGTCTGGGATGACAATGGTACTGACGGCCGAGCTCGTTTCCTGGGCACCTTGGGCCCGATCGGAAACGCCAGCGGTGGCGCACGTAGGCGCATCCTTTTCGATCGCTTCGGCAACTTGGTGTACACCGAGTCGGGCATGGACTCCGTCTCGCGAATCTCGCTGGGTGCCGCGACCGACCTGTCTGACTACGTGATGCTGGGTCAGTGGGGCGATGCCGGCCCGCTAAACCCGGTCACGCAAGTCGGCACGGATAAGATGGTCAGCGTTCGGGACATCGCGATTGACCCCCGTACGGGTCGCCTGATCGCGGTCACCGGTGGTTCGGCTCGTTCGACCATCTACGGCTCATACCTTGAGTTCAGTGA
The DNA here is from genome assembly GCA_963577075.1 of Phycisphaerae bacterium. GTDB lineage: Bacteria > Planctomycetota > Phycisphaerae > Phycisphaerales > Phycisphaeraceae > CAUYYV01. The sequence continues at coordinate 4,641 of CAUYYV010000211.1, read as the reverse complement.
TGTCAACGCCAAGTTCCGTGGCGTCATCGGCTCGGGTGCCTCGCCGACGACATTCGTTCTCACCCCCGAACCGGCCACCTTGGGCCTGATGGGGCTGGGTAGCCTGCTGCTTCTGCGCAGGCGTCGTCGGGCGTAAGCAGCGTTAGTAAAAGCTGCTGAACTTCTTCGAAGTTCACGAGGGGCGGGTTCACACGAACCCGCCCCTTTTCTATTAGAAGTTTATTCAATGAGAGCATCGGCACAGGGTTGGTTCCTCTTTCACCTGCGCCGATCACAAGCTTGTCCCTATGAATCCGGCAAAGCGTCGTCGCGCCTGCAGGGGCCGCTGATCAGCGGATATACCCGAATGAGCGCAGGATTTCGAGGCTCTTTTCGTCCTGGCTGCGCAGCAGGGGAATCGCACCACCGGTGGGCACACGCTTCATCCATTGCTCTAGCAGGTTGCGCAGGTCTTCACTGATTTGCGGTTGTTCACGGCTGATGTCGGTAAGCTCGCCTGGGTCGGCGTGCAAGTCGTATAACTCGCTGCCGTGGTCGATGCGCCAGATCAGCTTGTACCGATCATTGCGGATCATCCTGATGCGAACGTCGACCTCGGTGGTGTCAAAATCGGGAAAGTTTTTCTTGACGTAGCCCCCGTCAGCATCGGACCGCGGCGGATCGTCCTCGGCGACGAGATACGGGCGGTCAATCCGGTCGGCGTTGGCCAGGCTGTTCATCAGCGGGTCGAGCAGCCCGGTGTCGTCGCCTAGGCCGCACACGTCGAGGATCGTCGGGGCGATATCGACAAGGCTGACCAGTTGCCCGACGCGCTGGCCGGCATCAAAGCGGGCCGGGTAGCGGATCACCAGCGGCACGTGCAGCGTCGTTTCATACATCGACGCGATGTGATCGATCCGGCCGTGCTCACCTAGATTCTCGCCGTGATCCGAGGTGACGATCACGACCGTGTTGTCCAACGCCTTGAGCGCGCGCAGGCGATCGACAATCTGGCCCACCGAGTCGTCACAGACAGCGATCTCGGCGTCGTACAACTCTCCGAGAATCTGGTAGTCGGTGGCCGTCAGCGGCTGCTTGCCGGCCAGGTGGGCCCAGCCGTTGTGTATGCCGGCCAGATCCAGCACCCGCTGCTTGTCGCGTGTCGGGCCGATGAACCGGAAGAAAAAATCGCCCAACGGTTGGTAAGGCAGGTGCGCGTCGTTGAAGTTGATGAACATGAAGAACGGCTTGCCGCTTGCGGGTTGCTGATCCAGCCAGCCCAGCGCCCGCTTCAACCCGGGCCGCGGCTCGTCGTATGTCTGCCGCCAGGCTTCGTAGAACCGGTCGAAGCCCTGGTCGAACCCTCGGTCCTTGCTGATCCAGGGGTTGTCGCAGAACGCGCTGGTGTCGTAGCCGATCTGCTTGAACCGCTCGGCCAGGGTCAGATTCGCTTGAGGCAGGTGCTGGGTCTGGCGGGTGGCATGGCTTTGGCTGGGATAGAGCCCGGTGAACAGCGACGCATGGGCCGGCAGCGTCCAGAAGTCGGTCGTGTACGCTCGCTCGTAGACGACGCCCTCGGCGGCGAGCCGGTCGATGTGCGGGGTCGTCGGGCGGTGGTAGCCCATGCACGACAGGCGGTCGGCGCGAGTCGTGTCCAGCACGATCAGGACGACATTGGGCCGGCTGTCCCGGCCGCCCCACAGAATATAGGCCGTGATCGCGATCATGGTGATCACGGCCGCGATCAAAAACCACCGTTTGCCCGCGTGACTTCTCATGATTGTTATACGCTGCGCGGACCGATCAAAGTTTCTTGCGTCTGCTGAAACGGCCCGATAGCCTAATCGGGTCAGGCGTACCACGCCTTGCCAACCTTTATCGGTCAGGAACAGGATCTTTCATGCCGAATCGTCGCGAGCAAGCGCAGGGTGATCAAGATCTGGGCGACGAATGCGTATTGCTGTGTCGTTACCTCATCGGCGCCGCGCCCACGCGGGACATTGCGGATCGATATGCCCAGGCTCATCGTCGTTTGCAGGGGCTCGAGCCCGACGCCGTGACGGCGTTTGCTTTCCGCCGACCGCGATCGTTGCCGTATCTGGACGCCGCGTGTGCCTTGCGTGGGACGTCTGACCCGCTGCGCAAGAAACTGCTGCTGACGACGGCGTTGCTCGAGACCTCACCTCAGCACGCACAGGCCTTTACGACCGAACCGATGGGCAGGGTCCGTTACCTCGGCGCCCTGTGTGGGCTGACGTTGTCGGCGTCGATCAAGGCGGCGATCGGACTGGTGCTGCTCGAATACGTGTCGGTGAGCCCGTGACAGATCGCCCGGATGTGATTGTGGTGGGCAGCGGCGCGTCGGCGGTGCATGCCGCCTGCCCCCTGGTCGAGGCGGGATTGCGTGTCGTGATGCTCGACGTCGGTCATATCGACGGTACTTACGCGCCGCTGATCCCACCCGAACGTTTCAGCACGATCCGCCACAGCGACACCGATCAGCACCGCTACTTTCTGGGCGATCAACTCGAAGGCATCCCGTTCGGCTCGATCCGGGTCGGCTCGCAACTGACGCCGCCGCGCCAGTACATCAGCCGGGACGTGGATCGGTTGATGCCGTTGGACAGCGACAGCTTTGTGCCGCTGCGCAGCCTGGCATGGGGTGGTCTGGGGGCCGGGTGGGGTGCCGCGACGACCGCATACGGTCCGGCGGATATGCGCCGATGGCCGATCCGTCACGCCGATTTGCGCGATCACTACGCGATCGTCGCCGATCGGATCGGCATCTGCGGCGCCCGTGACGATCTGGAAATGTCGCTTGATCATACGCCGCACAACCTGCTGCCGCCGGCCGAACTGGACAGCAACGCCGAGTCGATCCTCGCGCGTTACGTGCGGCAACGTGAGAACCTGCACCGGCGCCGCTTCGTCATGGGCCACGCCCGGCTGGCTATCGCCACCGAGACGTTTCGGGGACGCGGACCCGTGCAATACCTCGATCTCGACTATTACGGCGATACCGATCGATCGGTCTACCGGCCGCGGTACACGCTCGATGAATTTACCGGCCGCGACAACTTTTCCTATCGAAACGGCGTGCTGGTCGAAGCGTTCGAGCAAGGTGACGACGGCGGCGTGAGCGTGCTGGTTCACGACCTTTCAAGTGGTTCGAATCAGCGGCTGACAGCGACGCGCCTGGTGCTCGCCGCCGGCGCGTTCGGATCGGCGCGCATCGCGCTGAGGTCGATGCACGCCTACGACCGGCCGGTGCCGATCGTTTCCACGTCCATGACGTACTTGTCCTGCCTCAATTGGCCGATGATCGGTCGGCCCGTGCGCGATCGGCGGCACAGCCTGTCGCAACTGATCGCCCATTTCGACCCGGACGGGACCGGCGAGCACCTGATCCAGTCGCAGTTTTATTCGTACCGGTCGCTGCTGAATTTCAAGTTGGTCAAGGACAGCCCGCTGGCCTGCCGTCAAAGTATCCGGATCATGAACCTGCTGCAGCCGTACCTGGTCATCGTGTGCATGCTCCACGAGGATTATCCGACCGCAAGCAAGCAACTTGTACTGCAGCGGGGCGATCCGGACCGCATGCGCGTCACCTATCGGCTCGACGAGGACGTGTTGGCTGAGCAGCGGAGACAGCAACGGCAGTTGGTCGGCATCTTTCGCCAGCTCGGTTGCCTGCTGATCAAGACCATCAGGCCCGGACATGGCTCGAGCATTCATTACGGCGGCTGCCTGCCGATGAGCCGCGACGATCGGCCGCTGACGACGACGCCGGCCGGGCGGCTGCGCGGTGCGCGTGGTGTATACGTGGCCGACGGCGCCACGTTTCCCGATCTTCCGTGCAAGGGCATTACTTTCACGCTCATGGCCAACGCGAACCGTATCGGCTGTGCCGTGCGCGATGACCTGTTGGCCGGCGGTCAGGAAAACGCGCCATAGCGGATCAACCGACCATTGCGATCACGGGCGCCGCAGGGATGCTGGGCGGTCACCTGGTGCGGTTTTTTGTCGGCCGCGGCGCCGCGGTCCGCGCCGGTGTACGCCGGGTCCGTGATTATCAACCGCCGGTGCCGGGGGTTGTGCCGTTTGCTTGCGATCTGCCCGATCATCTCGACCGGGCCGCCCTCGACGGCGCCGACGTGTGCATCCACTGTGCATACGCGACGCGATTTCGATCGCTTGCACAGGCAAAGCGAACCAACGAGGACGGCACACGCATCGTGTACGACGCATGCCGACAGGCCGCGGTGGTGCGGTTCGTGTTTGTATCATCGTTGTCGGCACACGATGATGCGCGCAGCTACTACGGCCGCAGCAAGCTCGCGCTGGAGCAGATGATGGACCCGAAGCGTGATCTTATTGTTCGGCTCGGGGTGCTGCTGGCGATGCGAGTGGGCCTGTTTGCACGGATCGTCGACGTGATCCGGCGTCGCTCGATCGTCCCGTTGATCGGCGGGGGACGCCAGCCGCTGCAGGTCCTGCACGTCGATGATTGTTGTCGGGGCATGGCCGCGGCACTTGACAAGGATTTGACCGGTCGGATCGTGCTGGCCGATCCGACCCCGATCACGATGCGTCAATTGATCGACGAGGTGGCCCAACGGCTTGATCGGCGGTTGCACTACCTGCCGTTGCCCGCCGGGCCGA
>CAUYYV010000210.1:0-6261 GCA_963577075.1 Phycisphaerae bacterium | reverse complement strand
GGTTTGTGAAAAACCGACTGGACATCACGCCTAGGGTGGATGAGTCTTTAGCTGATATCCATCATGGCGCAGAGCCATGGATCAGGTCCATGTCATTCGGCGCGCCGTATTTCTACGGCCCCTGCGTGGACCACCTTATCGACCACTTCGCTACTTTCCAGCGAGCTCAACTGCTAAAGTGCCCTGCACCCCGAAAAAAGGTAGAACAGCACAAAGCAGACAACCCAGACTCATCCAATCCCCGACGAGGAGGTGACCCCGCCAGCGAACAGGCTCTGCCAAGCGTGGATAACGCGGCCGTATAAAGGACTTTCAGAATCGTGGTGCCAATAGCAAAGAATGCCGAGTCGTCATTGAACAACATCGGAAATCGCCGGACAGATACTCTGATCGTCCAGGTGCTGGACCCAGTACGAATCGGACCCCGACAGCGGCTCGGACCGTTCCGTGCGCAAAAATGCCAGCACGCTGAGGCGAGGCTCGGCCGATTGATTCGCCTCACTGCCGTGAAATGTCTTCTTGTGATGCACGCTCACCGAACCGGCGGTCATGGTCATCGGCACCTGTTGCCAAGAATCGCCGTCGGGTACCCGGATCCCGCTGCGCACCTGCTCGAGGTCTTGGCCGTAGAAGTCGCCGTCGCCACGATAGACCCAGCGATGTGAACCGCGAATCATAATGACCGGGCCGCAGTTACCAACGATGTCGTTGACCGCGATGGACGCGAAAAATACCTCGCTTTGGTCCGACCAAACCGTCGTGAAATAGTGATGATCCTGGTGCCAGCCGATGTTGCCCTTGACCTGGACGTTCGGCGGTTTGACCAGCAGCAGCGAACCCCAGAGTTGAATCCGCCGGGCACCAAAGAGCTGCGCGGTGTATTGGCCCAATGCCGGATGCGTGACAAGATCGGCAATCGCACGATCGGCCAGGTGCGCCTGATAAAGGCGGTACAACTGCCTGGGCGGCTCGGCCAGTGCTTCCGCCGGCGCTCTGGAATAACCAGGTACGACACCTGTTTCATATTCACCGCCGATCAACGCCTCAAATCGTCGCCGGGCGCGGTCCACCACGTCGCCGGGAATGATCGATCGTGCGATGCAGAACCCGTCGTCTTGAAACGTATCCGCATCTGCCTGGATGTCGATATCAGAATTCATACGGGATCGGACATTGCACATCACTGCCCCAAAGGCGTCATGATTTTCGGGCGTCGGCCGTGATGGTCAGCGGCACGACACCGCCTTCGTCACCCGGTCCGGCTAATCGATCCTCGACGTGCAGCCGGGCCACGCGGTGACATGACCAGTCGGTCACCTTGTAATCGGGCGCGTCGGCGTCATCGTGTACCTTCAACAGATTGTACTGATTGTCGCGCTGTGCGGGCGTGAACCCCGCGGCGCGGACAAGGCGGCAAAGCACGGATTCGTTGAGACAATAGGTAGCGCCCGCGGCACTGACGACGTTTTCCTCCATCATCACCGAGCCCATGTCATTGGCGCCGAAGAACAGTCCGAGTTGGCCGATCTTCGGCCCCATGGTCACCCACGAACTGCCGATTGAATCGACGTTGTCCAGCACCAACCGCGACAACGCCTGCGTACGCAGGTAATCGGTTGCGCCGGCCATGCGTAGTTGCTTGCCCGCCTGCGGGTGATCCGGCACGTCGCCGGGAAACGGTTCGGCGGATTCGCGATCCCATTCGGGCAGCCTTCCCAAGGGCGTGTTTTCGCGCTGGAAGGGCCAACTGATAAACGACACGTACTTTCCGCGCAGATTTTTCTCGATTGCCATATCCTGCGCGTCGCGCACGCGCAGCATGTGATCGATTCGATCGGCAACAGATTCAATATGGCCGAACATCATCGTCGCACTGGTGGACATGCCCAGCCGATGTGCGCAGGCCATTACGTCAAGCCATTGCTGTGCCGTGGCTTTTCCCAGTCCGATTCGCCGCCGCACGGGCCCGGCGAATATCTCACCGCCCCCGCCGGGAATTGAATCCAGCCCGGCCGCCATCAACCGGCACATGATCGCCTCCAGTTTGGCGTGCCACAGGTCGTCGCCCAGCGTGTGGCTGCGATTGGGCGTGGTCGTCGGAAAACCATCGACCTCGAACACGGCAACAAACTCGACAAATTCCGGGGGCGAAAACCCGTGGATGTGTACTGCCGGAAACTCGCTCTTGAATCCACGCAACATGTCTTCATAAAACTCGATGGACAGGCCCGGGTTCATACCACCCTGAAGCAAAACCTGCGTACCACCGATCGCGACCAGTTCGCGCACCTTCTGGTGCAGTTGCCCGGTGGCGAGCGTATAGGCGTCTGCATCGCCGCCATTGCGTTTGAACGCACAGAAAGTGCAGTTGGCCGAGCAGATGTTGGTGTAGTTGATGTTGCGATCGATGACGTACGTGCGGACGCGATCGCCATGGATCCGCCGGCACACGTCTGAGGCCCACCGGCCCAGGTCATGCAACGGCGCCTCGTGAAAGAGGCGCATCGCCTGCTGTGCGTCGATCCGCGTCTCGCCGGCAATGACCGCGTCGATGTTGACATGCTGCGCCAAACTGTTTGAGCGTATCAACATGGGTCACAATTCCGAGGCACAAAGCCTAAAGTGCCAACCAGGGCATATGCAATCATGATCATCGGTTGCGATCCCTGAACCGTTGGCCAGCATTCTACTTCGAACTTCGCACCTCGACTTTCGCGCCACGCCTCTCTGCCGCCAGGCAACCGTTTACCACAAGCCTCCTGGCCGACTCCGGGCTGTAGCCGAAAATATCCCAATGATCGAGCCCGGCCAAGGCGGCGGTCAGGTCCAAACTGGTGAAGATGATCGCCGGCCGACCGCCGATCTCGACCGTCTCGAGCCGCGGTACGTTCACCACGCCCATTTTTCGCACGGCAAAGGCCCGGTATTTTACCTGACTGCAATTGTAGCCGCCCAGCCTGTGGCCTGTGACAACCGGGTCGGACATGGCCAAGGGTTTGACGGTCGCACCGGGCGCGAGCCGGGCGATCAACTCGCCCTGGCTGACCCCGGCGGCGCTCGACCCGCCGGCGACGTCGATCCACAGCGTGCCCCCCGCCTCGATCCATCGACGCAGCGCCGCGATGCCTGATTCAGTCAGCTTGAACTGCTCGACCGCGGTCAAAAACGCGATCGACTGGCCGTGCAGTTGCGACGGCGTCACCACGTCGATCGTCGCATCAACATCGTGCTCGTTGGCGAGAATAGTCTTGAGTTGCCCGAGCGCCTGCGGTTCGGGATCGTAGTTACCCCCGTGGCGGATGCGCGCCATTGAAAGCTTGCGGAGGGGCGACTCATGCAACGGCACCGCGTAGTGACCGGCAAGGCGAGGCCGCTGCGGCTTGAGGCCCGTCACGTATAGGTAGATGTTGGAAAGCGTCTGAAAATTAGGGCCCTGCGTATTAAATTTCTGCAGGTCGAGGCCGATGTCCCTGGTAAATAGAATCATCAACGGGCGCACGCCGTTGTGCACCATCATCATGGGCGTGTGAATGTTCTTGGCATGCACGTGCCGAATGGCATGGTCCGCGGGGATCTTTTCGAGTTTAAGCCCGCGGCCGGCGAACAGTCGCTTGGCCAGGCGGTGAACGCTCTGCCCCACAGCACCGCCGCCACCTTCCGGGTTCACGATCAGCAGGCCCCCGGCGTCGATATAGTCGCGTAGCCGATCCAGTTGCTCGTCGGTGAAACGGAAGGCCCCGTCGGTCGACAGGTACATCAAGGGGCTTTCGATCATCTCCCGCACCGGCAGATCCAGTTCGACCACCTGCCAGGTTGCGGGCACCTCGTACAGGTCCGACACGTGATCGACAAAGTTCCACATGTCATGGGGGCGGTTGTTCCAGTTCGCGTCGGCCTTGCCGTCGACAAATTTCACCTTGATCTTGCCGGCATCATCCGTTTCCGTGACTTTTACGCGAGCCTTGGTCTTCCAACGGATCTTCGAGATTGCCAGCGGGTCGTTGGCCCGCGACAGGTAGAGAAGGGCAAAGCTGGTCGACAGCAGCCAGCGATCGCGAACCGTGCGGTCTTCGCCCCCGTAAACTTCCCATTCAAAGCGTAGTCCTTCCCAGCGACCGTCCGGCTTCTGCTCGTTGAGAATGCGGTCGGTGATCTGCTGATACCAATCAACGCCGTTGAACGTGCGATACCCGGTGTAGTGCCCGAGGTTCTGGATCATGTAGTAGTAGAAATACTGACCCAACTCCTCGGCGGGGTCGTCCAGCTTCAAGCGGCTGTCAAGCCACGCCAGTGCCTTGCGCAGCTCGCGACTTATTTTCTGGCCGGCTCCGCCCAGTTGCTTGCCGCGCAGCGACCGCTCGGTAACGTATAGCACGGCGGCCGCGCCGACGGTCATCGAGCTGCGTATCCGCTCGTAATACCCGACACCACCGGTCGTAGCGGTGAAGTTTCGCGGGTCGAGCGAGGCGATGGCCCAGCCGGCCGGCGTGTCGCCGTCGGTCCGTTCTTGGCCGCTGCGCCAGTACGCATCAATCTTCGACCATTGACGCTTACCGAGTTTCTCCCAGCCGGCGCGCTCGAGCCCGGCCAACCCGAGGGCCCCATAGATCGCGTGGGCGTTGTCACCAAAGCCCTTGGCCACGTCGCCCACCTGGTAGCGATTAAATCCGCCCACCTCGGTCAAGGCGCCAGCCAAGAACACGCCGTCACGATGAATCCACGGCGACCAGCGATGCGGGGGCAACTCAGCGAGCATCTGGGCGCGCATGCCGCGGGCAAAAACATACGGCGTATCACTGGCCAGCACCAGGTTAATCCGCCGCAACAGCCTTGGATTCTGGTAGCTCTGCCCGCACGCCAGCAATGCCCGGTTCGCCGCCGCGTGGTACCCGGTGGCCAGGAGCCCCTGGAATGTCGTACCGTAGGCCACGACATTGCGAATCCGCGTCGAGGTCGGAATCAACGACCGCGGAGGCGGGGTCGCGTATATCTTGGCGATCCCCCGCTCGATTGCTCGATTGACGCGATCAAGCCGGGCCTCGGCATCGGGTCGAAATGAGGTCGATGCCTCTCCCGCCTGCGTAGTCGACGACAACCACGGCATAAGCATGCACGAGGCAACGACACACCACACGCCGACCCGACGGTATTCCGCTGCATCCGCTGGCTTCGAATAATTCATTGTTCGCCGCATGTCAGTCCCGCTTGATCCCGCCTTCGCCATGGTACAGGGTGTCATCCTGAATCATGTATATCAGGTGAAAGGCGTAATCGGCCACGTTGCGGTAAATGCCCTCGTACTCTCGCCAGCCTTCCACGGCGCGGACGGTCGCCTTGAGCTGTTTGCTCATTCGAAACCGGACATCTGCGTCATACTCTTGTAACGCACCGTCAAATGCCGCCAGGTAAAAATATTTGATCAGGTCAAGGGTAATGATCGAACGCTTGCGGGCATGGCGATCGATCGCCTTCATGATGCGGTCGGCCATCTTGGGATCGCCGGTCCACATGATCAGGTACAACAATTCGCCGCGATAACTGCGGATGGCGCTGTCGATATGCCAGACGCGATTGTTGTAGGCGCGCGCTTTCAGATCACTCGTCACGATGCGTTCGAAGGTGCCTTCAAGCCTCTTGGCTTCAGCGAGTTTGGCTTTGACCTCGGCGATCCGATTGGAACTCATGTATTCAAACGATTCGGGGGCATGGATCTTGCGCTCGAATGGGGGCACACCGACGGTCATGTCGCCTGCATAAATCAATTCCCTATGCCGGCGGTAGCGCTTCTCGCCCTCCCCCGGCGGCTTGAAGGTGATCCTCTCCTTGACGTCACGATACTTGCCGCTGATCTCTTGCGGCATACCATCGACCAGTTGCACGAGACGGCCGGCATGCTCGCGAAGCTGCGCGGGCGAAGCGTGCGCCTTGACCACCCACAACAGGTGGAAGCGGATGTACGAGTCGCGGTAGAGGTCGCCGGTGAACGGTTTGACCATGCGCGCCAGCACGTCGCCGACCATATCGGCCTTGAACCGACTCAGGGACGGGTGCGGGCGACCGACAGGCGGCAGCGGATCATCGAGCTTGAAGTTCTGAGTCCGCGCCGAATCCGCGACCAGCCGTTCGACCGCTTCGGTCAGCGCGGCTTGGCGCTTGCGACTCAGATCGGCGTTGTACAACCGATCCTGCTTCAAACGATCGGCATCCGGCCGGTTCGTCGGTGCTATGGCGGGCTTCTGCTGCGCCTGCGCTGCGGCGATA
>CAUYYV010000209.1:0-6276 GCA_963577075.1 Phycisphaerae bacterium | reverse complement strand
GCGCCGCTGCTTCGCGCAGCAGCGCCAGCCTTGACTCCATGAAAAAATGCGCCGTCGGTACGCCCAGCACGATCACCACGATCGTGACCTGCCACCATCTCAGTCGGCTGTATACCTTGGCATGCTGGATCAGCAGGCACAGGCCGAAGAGGATTGCCGCCAGCAGGGCAGGCACGAGCAGATACACGAACAAAAGACTGATCTGGTCGACAAGATCCGCCGATTGCGATGGGTGTGTGTCGTAAGTGTTTGGCCGGCTGAACCATAGCAGCGCGGTCGCCGTCAGTCCCCCCGAGTACACCGCTACGGCCACCACCTTCGGGATCAGCAGCCACGGCCGAATGCCGCGGCCTGGCTTGCGCCCGTGGATGTTGCTGGGTTGCTCGGTCATGGGCCGGTGATTTTACAGGCACCGTGCCGCGTGTGCATCCGACGGGCGTGACCATCGGCCAATGTTGGCCATGAGGCGCAGCGCTGATAATCTCTTGCACCATGAAGGCGTGTCTCGACTGGCTCAACAGCTATCTCGACGCTCCGGTGACCACCGATGAGGCCGATCGTCTGCTCGGCGCGCAGGGCTTTCCCATCGAGAACCGCCAGCAGGTTGGCGACGACACAATGCTGGATGTCGAGGTGACCAGCAATCGTCCCGACTGTCTCAGCCATGTCGGCCTGGCTCGTGAACTGGCGGCAGGGACCGGCTGCAAGCTCCAACTACCCAATTGCGAGTTGCCCACGGCTGGCCAGCAGCGTGTCGAGAAGATCACCAGTGTTGTCAATGAAGACGCCCGGTTCTGCCCGGTGTACACCGGGCGCGTGATCAGCGGCGTGAAGGTCGGACCCAGTCCGGACTGGCTTGTCCGCCGCCTTGAATCGATTGGCCTGCGCAGCGTCAACAACGTGGTGGACGTAACCAACTTCGTTCTGCTTGAATTGGGGCAGCCGTTGCACGCCTTTGACCTGAGCCGGCTGGCCGGGCAGCGTATCGTCGTGCGCCATGCTGGTGACGGTGAGGTATTTGCCGCGATCGACGGATCGCGCCACGAACTGCGCAGCACGATGCTGGTCATCGCTGATGCCGACCGGCCCGTCGCGGTGGCTGGCGTGATGGGTGGGATTGACAGCGAGGTCGGCGCGGAAACGACCGACATCCTGCTCGAGTCGGCGATTTTTGATCCGCTTTCCGTCCGCCGTACGAGCCGAACGCTCAAGCTGGCCAGCGATTCGAGCTTCCGCTTCGAGCGTGGTGTCGATCCCCTCGGCGTGGATCTTGCCAGCCGGCGGGCGGCGAGACTGATCATTGAATTGGCCGGCGGAGAACTGGCCGACGGCGTCATCCGCACCGGCGCCGACGAGCCGGCGCCCCACCTGGTCACCATGCGTGTCGAGCGATGCCGCAAGCTGCTGGGCATTGACATCGAGCCACGCCGCGTTGTCGAACTGCTCGCTGCGCTGGACCTGTCGCCACGGCACGATGAATCGGCCGCCACCGTGACCTGCACCATCGCGACGCACCGGCTCGATCTGCATCGCGAGGTTGACCTGATCGAGGAGGTCGGCCGACTGCACGGGCTGGACAATATCCCCGTGCGCCAACGGATCGAGATCGTTGTCCACCCGGTGCAGCCGGTTATCGCGGCCCGCCAGGCGTTGGGCCGGGTGCTCACTGCCCATGGGTATCACGAGACGATCACGTTCAGCTTCTTGAGCCCGAAGATCGGCCGACCGTTTCTGTCAGAAGGCGATGAAGCGGTGCTGATCGACGACGAGCGCCGCAAGGCCGAACCGATGCTGCGCCCCTCGCTGTTGCCCAGCCTGTTGGCCTGCCGCAAGACGAATCAGGACGTCGGCAATGCGCAGGTGGCGCTGTACGAGACGGGGTCGGCGTGGGTGCTGCGCGACGCACAGATCATTGAGCGCCCACTGCTCGTCATGCTGCTCGACGCGTCCGATCCGCCCGACGCACTGCGTACCATGCGCGGCACGATCGAGGAGCTTTTCGATCGGCTGGTGGGCGCCGATGGCCTCGAACTTGCCGCCGCTGGCGGTAGCTGGTTCCGTGACGGTCTCGAAATTCGCTGCGACGGCGAGCCGATCGGTTACATCGGCGTGGCCGATCGGCGCGTGCAGGAACTGTTCGATTTGCAATTGCCGGTCGTGCTCGGGGAGGTCGATCTCGACAAGCTGCTCGACCGCTATCCGCCGACACGAAGTGTCACCGCACTGTCCCGGTTGCCGGGCGTCGAGCGTGACCTGTCCGTTATCGTCGACGAACCGGTAACCTGGCAGACGATTGAAAATCATGTGCGCGCCACGGAGCCCGCATTGATGGAGCAGCTGTGCTTTATCACCACTTACCGCGGCAAACCGGTTCCGGCGGGTCGCAAGAGCGTCAGCTTTCGCATGCTCTTTCGCGACCCGACCAAAACGCTCCGCCACGGAGAGGTCGATGTTCAGGTCAATGCCGTTGTCGACCGGCTCACAAAACAGGTCGGCGCCGAAGTGCGCACATAGCCGGATATCCAATTACAAACTTCCACACACCACGTGGCCCGACCACAGCGTGATCCAGAATCGGTTGTCGGCGAAGACGGGCGCGGTGTACAGCGGACTGCCCAGGTCAATCTGGTCGCGCAGGCGGCCTGAGTGCGGATTGAATCGGCGCAGCGTGCCGTCGGTGCAGGCGACGAACAGGTCGTCGCCGTAGCGTACGGGCGGGGCCTGGCAGTTGGGGCCGTGCTCGGCGGTGTACTGGTAGGCGTGCGATGTGTCGCGTCCGAGGATTCGCTGCCAGCGCAGTCGGCCGCTGCGTGCCGATCGGCAGTGCAGGCGCGCCTGGCCCTTTGTCCACTTGTCGAGTACGACGGCGTACAAATCGTCATCGGCGGCGCTCCACGACACGGTGACGCCACGCGCCGGCGCCTTGGCAACGATCCTGCCGTTCGATAGGTCAACGTGCACCAGATCGTCTTCGGGTTGGTGGTTTGCCAGCCAGGCGCTGTCGCCCCACACGACGGGCTCGGGGATGTAATAATCCCAACGCTGCTCGATCTGCCAGTGCGGTTGGCCCGTTGTGATATCGACGCAGTCGATGCGCTGCCCGCGAAAGCAGATCAATGCCCTGCCGCCGTGCACGACGGGAGCCACATAGTTAGGCCAGGTATCGCTGTTGTGGCTAAATGGCGGCTGATCGGCGTTGATGTGCCATATCCGCCGGCCGCGCTTCGTGTCAAACGCCTCGAGTCCGCCACGGCTGTGGCCGGTGAGAACGACGCCATCGGACGCCATCGGCCGGGCGTTGATCCACCGGTTGGGTTGCTGTGCGAGCCGGCGAGACCAGAGCACCCGTCCGCCGTGTTTATCGAGGCACCACAGTGTGCCCGTCTGCGTGTTGGCAAACAGCCGATCGCCGTCGAGCGTGACGACACTCTTGACCGCGCCGTCGATGGGCGTCTTCCATATCGTTCGTCCCGTCGTTGCGTTGAGGCAGTGCACGGCGGCGTCCCCGCCGACCAGGTCGTAAGAACCGGCGACGTAAAGGCGGCCGTCGCGGTCCAGCACGGGTGCGGCACGATGAAAGTAATGTGACAGTTTCTTCGACCAGGCAACCCGTCGTGCCGGCAGGCGGCGCACTTTCTCGAAAGCGGGCGCCAGCGGCACGTACTCATACCGGATCTCGCGTCCCTTGCGGGTGATCACGTCTAGTGCGCCGCGCGGCATCATGTCGATCCCACCCTTGAGGAAGCTGGGGATGCTCACCACGTGCAGGTCGCCGATCCGATACGTGCGAAAGCAATGGTAGTGGCCCGTCACGACCAGCCGCACGCCCCGACGCGCCAGCCATTTTGCAAACTCGAGCGTCGGCGGAAAGTGGAAGATCACGATGCGCTCAAGCCCCCGCTTCGCCGCCAGCCGAAGATCGGCCCCGAGCCACTTCTGTTTGGCCTCGATCAGCGGGCCGGTGAGCACGTTATCTTCGGTGGTGTAGGTCGAAAAGTGGCAATGGCCCCGGTCGAAGCTGTACCACAGTGGGCCGAACGTATTGAGGTAATTGCGCGCCCAGGGCCTGGACGACTGGCCAGCCCTGTGCTCCTCGATGTGATCGTGGTTTCCGAACAGCGGCCACACGGGCCGGTCGGCCTGCTCGAACACTTTTCGCACCCGCAGCAGATTTTCGCGCTCGCCGCGATCGGTCAGGTCGCCGGCGGCGATGATGAACTGCGTACCGGGCAGTCGGCGGTGCAGCCCTTGCAGCTTGCTGCGCAGGTCGCGTGTCGCCGCGGCGCCGGGCGGCGGGACCTCGCCGTAATGAATGTCGGTGATCACGGAGAAGCGCAGCGGCCTCCCCTGGTCTGTCCGTCCGGGCCGACGCCCGAGGATAAACGTGCGGTCGCCCCCACGCCACTGCATGATCGATCGATGCCAGCCGCTGGCGGCTTCGCACCGCGCGGGCATTGTCACAAACACGTGCGTGTGCCGCCGCACGTCGGTGTGTATCGCGAAGCGCCCATCGTGGTCGGTCAGCACGATCGCTTCGCCGTTCGAGACGGGCACGCCGCCGAGACCGCGGCCCTGCGCATCAATCACCCTCCCCTGTCGCTTCGCCGTCCGCCTTGTCATGTCTCTGTCCCTTGTGTTTGCCTCTTGGCCGCATGATAATCGTCGCGATGAAAGTGTACATCCTCGTGGACACGGAAGGAGAGGCGTGCGTGGTGGGCCACGGCCCGGGCGGCGCAAAGACGGGCCCGTGGCAATTCGAGTATGTTCGCCGCCGCGCGACCGCCGAGGCGACGGCCGCCGTCGAGGGCGCACGCGAAGGTGGCGCGACCGACATCGTCGTGCATGATGCCGGCTTTCTGCGTGGGCACTCGCCGGGCGGG
This sequence comes from Phycisphaerae bacterium, assembly GCA_963577075.1. Classification (GTDB taxonomy): domain Bacteria; phylum Planctomycetota; class Phycisphaerae; order Phycisphaerales; family Phycisphaeraceae; genus CAUYYV01. The sequence continues at coordinate 1,396 of CAUYYV010000209.1, read as the reverse complement.
TTGATCCTCCATTACGACGACCTGCCCCGCGGCATCCGTATCGCCCAGGGGGTTGCGCCGATCAGGCAGGTCTGCGATTCGAGCTTCGACGCGGCCTTCCTGATCGGCCACCACGCGCGGTTCGGCGTCGAAGACGGCGTCATGTCGCACACGTTCAGTATGGTAAGCCTCAATCATCTGCACCTCAACGGGCGCGAGATCGGCGAGATCGGTATCGAGTCGCTGCAGATCGGCGTATTCGGCGTGCCCGTCGTCATGGTCAGCGGCGACGAGGCCGGCTGTCGCGAGGCGAAACAATGGCTGGGCGATATCGAGGTGGCGCCGACGAAAAAGGGCCTTGCCTATCACGGCGCTATTTCACTTCACCCGGCCGATGCCGACGATCTGATCCGCAAGGGCGCCGCCCGCGCGATCGAGCGCACCCGCGCTGGCGAGTTTAAGCCATTGAAGATCGACCCGCCTTACGAATTGCAGATCGAAACTCGCGGCGAGGAGGCGGCCGAGATGCGCGTCAAGCGTCACCATGCCGAGCGCACCGGACCGTGCACCGTGGTCAAACGCACCAGCGATCCGCTCGAACTGTGGTGATGCCGGCATGACGCCGCGCACGTGTACCCGGCACGTACTCTCGCTCGCCGATCACGGAAAGACGACGGGGATAACCTTTTTCAGAAAGTTCCTGCCGATCAGTTTGTAGCCCTCGGTGCCGGGGTGAACGTTGTCGCGCAGCAGGTGCTTGTCGGCCTCGCCCAGCAGGTCGCGACCGTCGACATAATAGAGGTGGCGATCGCCCTCGGCCTTGAGCAGTTCGACGATTTCGGCCGCCACCGGTCGCATGCCGCGCCAGAACTCGCCGGCCGTATCGGTGCCCGTGTCGCGGGCGACGCAATAAATCGGCGAGACCACGGCGATCGGTGTCTGTGGATGGCCTTGGCGAATAGTTTTGACGAACGCCGCCAACAGGAAGCGGAAGGTCCGTTCGTTGTAACCCGGGCCAATCAGCGAGTTCGTGCCCGTGGCGAACGAGATAAAATCCGCAGGCAGGGTGGCAATGATTTGTGCGACAAGGGGGTCGAGGTGGCAGGCGCCGCCGAATCCCATGCTGGTCAGGTTGAGGCCGCTCCCACGCGCGACGATGGCCGGCCAACTCTGCGTCGGCGATTTGGCGCCGCTGCAATGCTCGATCGATGAGCCGTGCATGGTCCAGCGCGGCCGACCATCTTTGAAGGGTTCGAACTCGGCCCCGTCGTCCAGCTCCAATGACTGCAAGCGGAAAATATCGGTAAGCGGCAGCCACAACTCGAGCAGTTTGTTGCCCGGTGGCAGGCCCGTGAAGCCGAAGCCGCCGTCGGAATCGATCACGCACGATGCCAGGTGCCGATCATTTACGCACAGG
>CAUYYV010000208.1:0-6296 GCA_963577075.1 Phycisphaerae bacterium | reverse complement strand
CAGCGACTGCTCGTTTTGTCAAAAGGCCGTCCGGTTGATCCGCACGTTCCTATTGTTGCCCGAGACAACGGTCAAACCCGCGCAATCTGATGAGTCGATCCACCGCCAGATGCACGACCACAACTCATGGATTGTCGTTGACGACCGGGGGCAGCATCACTGGGGATTCGAGGGCGTCTTGGCCGTCAGCCGCGCCTCGCCCCTTCTCGCATGGGTCGAACCACTGCTCGCCGGGCGACCCGTTCACTGGGCAGGCGGCCTGTTGTACGCCTGGGCCGCCGGGCACCGGCGCTTGTTGTCATCGATATTTGGTGTCTTCAGGGAACGACCACTACGCATCGACCAAAGCATGAGCGGCGCTTGTATCGCCGCGGCAGCTCTGGCGTTCGTACTCGTGTCGAATTACGAGGAATCTGGTCTGCCCGGTAGCGGTAAACTGCAGCAAAATGTTTCACCCGCTCTTCGCAGCGTCGGTGTTTACCTGCACATCGCCCAGCGATGGGGAATGTTTTCCCCGCATCCCGCTATCGAGGACGGATGGTATGTCATTTCCGCCAGGCTTGCCGATGGAGCGCATGTCGATCTCCTGACGAAGCGCGACGTTTCCTGGAAAAAGCCGGATATGGTGGCTGACATTTTTCCCGGACTTCTGTGGGCGCGCTACCTAGTTGCCTGCATAGACTACCACCATTGGCCAAAGCTCAGCTATTACGCCCGCTATCTCTGCCGGCAGTGGAATCGTGATCATCCCGTTGAACGGCGTGTCGAGGTAGTGGTTATCTACATCATGTACGAGCCAACGTCGGCACCGCAGAAGCCTCCAAACGCCGTGGAAAAGGTGTTTGTCCTGTCTCATGACTGTCGCACGGGGACTACGCAATACTCGAAAGCGTATGAACAGATCAGTCGAAAGCAGTCACGCTGACGTGGCATCAGAAACAGTCACACGATATCGTGGCCTCGCTCGGCCAAGGATGGTCGGCATCTATCGGTCAAATGAGAAATCCCGGATCATGGACCATCCGCGCCATACCCTGTGAATGCTACCGGTGACACGGCTGCAGTTGACGGGGCGGGATAAATACGACTTTAGATCAATGCAACGATCGCTTCGAGGTTCTCCGCCAACGCGTCAATCTCGTCAGATCGGTTGTAGACGTGGAAACTGGCGCGCACGGTTGGTGCCAGATCCAGCGCTTCGTGCAAAGGTTGCGCACAGAGAAAACCACTGCGTACCATGATGTTCGAGCGGTTGGACAGCATGCGCGCCACACCGTGCGCCTCGAGGTCCTCGATCTGAAACGAGACCGAGCCGCACCGCCGGTCGGGATCGGTCGGCCCGACGATTCGCACGTGATCGATCTGCGTCAATCGTTCGAGCGCGTAGGCGACCAACTCGCTGTCATGCCGCTGCACGTCGGCCATGTCTAGGTTGCTCAGATATTCGATCGCGGCGCCCCAGCCGATAACGGCCTCGATCGCGGGCGTGCCGGCCTCGAATCGGTGGGGCGGCGGCTGCACCTCGTAGCCGTCGAAGTGGACCTGCTCAATCATGTCGCCGCCCAGCAGCCAGGGGCCCATCGCCTCGAGATGCTCGGACTTGCCGTAAAGCACACCCACGCCCCCCGGGCCCAGCATCTTGTGGGCACTGCAGGCAAGAAAATCGGCGCCCAGCGCCTTGACGTCGACGGGCCGGTGCGGGGCAGACTGCGCCGCATCCACCAGCACCATCGCCCCAGCGCGATGAGCCATGTCGATGATCTGATCGATCGCGTTGACCATGCCCAACGCGTTGCTGACATGACAAACCGCCAGCAGATCCGCGCCGTTGCTCAGTTTTCGTTGCAGATCGTCAAGATCGAGTGTGCCATCGTCAGCAACGCCCACCACTGCGCCGCCGGCGTCCAGCGCCCAGGGCAGGTAGTTGCTGTGGTGCTCCATCACGGTGGTGACGACCCGCTCGACCCGCGGCAGACACCGCCGCACCAGGTTGATCGCCTCGGTCGTACCATGAGTAAAAACGACCTCGTGCTCATCAGCATTGAAGAAACGAGCGATTGACTTGCGCGCATTTTCGTAGTCCCGCGTCGACTCCTCCGCCATCAGGTGCATCGCCCGGTGGACGTTGGACGTCTGGTGCGTGTAAAAATTGGTCACCGCATCGATCACGACCTGTGGTTTGAGTGACGTCGCCGCACTGTCGAGGTAGACCAGTGGTCGATCGTCGATCAGACGGGACAGAATCGGAAAATCATCACGAACATCACGCATCAAGATTCATCCGAGCCTTTCATGGCTGGCCGACTTGACGAATCTGAACTTGCCGCTGGCTTCCGGCTTGATGGTCTTGACGGGAAACACGTTGACCTCGACCTCATCGTCGAACAGCTTCCTTAGATCACCCTTCAATTGATCGGCCGGCAGGTCGCCATTGGTCGGCACAACCAGCAGATCCATTTTTCCCGGCTGCTTCTCGATGATCTGAAACTCGCTGACATCGGTGCGGCCGTAGAAGTAGTCCATCAACTGATCATTCGTGAAGATTTTCCCGCCGCAGGTCACCACGGTGTCCTCGAGTCTACCCTCAACGATCAGCCGCGGCACGGTACGCCCACATGGGCACGGCGCCGTCAGCAGCCGCCCGACGTCGCCGATCTGGTAACGCAAAAACGGCATCGCGTAGTTGCTCAGGTCGGTGACCAACACCTTGCCCAATTCACCGGCGGGCACGGGCTTGTCATCACGAACGACCTCGATCAGGAACAAATCCATAAACACGTGCAGACCCTGGCGTCGGTCGCAGTCGCAGGCCATGTCGCCGAACTCGGCGCTGCCATAATCCTCGCGGTAGCTGCCGGTAAATCCCTGCTCGATCACCCGCTGCATCTTCGCACTGGCCGAGCTGCCCATCGTCTTAACGACCCTGACCGGCAGCGGCTGCTCGCGCCGGTCGCACACGTGCCGAGCGATCTCGTAGAGGTAGGTCGGCAGCGCCTTGAGCGTGTGAGGCCGATGCGTACGCAGCCGTTGGGCGTAATCAGCCAGACGCTCTGGCGACAGGTTCGTCCCTTCAGAACCGAACGGCGGATACGTGCGCTTGCGATAGATCCACCCCCGCTCGATCAAGCCACGCAGCGAGCCGATGCTCTTGCGATCGCGCCATTGGCGCCGGCGCGTCATCTGCCAGGCGAAGCGCAGCACGCCCTCCATTTCCTCACCCTCGTCGCCGCAAACAATGTTGCAGATGTCGGGCGGGATTTCGACCATCTTTTTGCCGACCCGATAATCGCCCGACAGGTGCAACGCCCTGGCGGCGGTGGCGCGGACCATGTCACGCTTGGCAAAATCGTGGATGGCCATCAGGCGATTGGCCGTGCCTCGAGTTGAAACATACTGCCAGTCGCTACGGTCGCTGTTGTCGGCGGTGATGCGGTCGGGAAAGTTACGCTGGATATGGCTCTTGGTCGTGACGGGCAGTCGGTACAGATCATCGACCCCGGCGATGTCGCCAGGCGTCAGCCCGGCCTGCTCCATCTGATCACGATAGAACGGCACGTGTTCGTAAGCGTGACGCAGCAGTTTTTCAAGCCGCTGCCACTGCAGCCATCGCAGTTGCTCGAGCGGCGCTTTTTCCAGCTTGAGCATCCTGCGATACTCGGGCCAGAAATTGCTGTGGGTCCACCACGACACCGCGGGCATCGCGAAATGTCGAATCATCCAGCTGTACACGAATTGCTCCCTCAGACGCCGGTGCATTATATCGCCACAACGGCCCGCCCCCCAAACAATTTCGGCAATCATTCAGGTCCGATTAACCGCCACGCAGAGGGTAGAAATCGATCAGGCGGTGCAGGCCGGCGTAATTGGGCGGCCCGACGTATTGCACGGCGCGGGGATGGACGGCATCGGCGTGGGGCAGGTGAAGATGGCCGGCGAGCACGGCTACGAGGTTATCGGCTGCGACGAGCGTCCGCACAAACGCACTCGTCGTGGCAGTATCGGCGCCGGTGCACAACGCCCGACGCTTGTCCCTGGACAGATCGGGGTCGGCCAGCAGATTGCTTTGATGCCAACCCTCAAGGGCGGCGTCACGCAGGGTCGCGATACTCAAAGGAATGTGCATGATCACGATGCTGGGCAACCCGTCTCCCAGAGCTTTTTGCACGAACGCCAGTTGCTCTTCGGTGATCTGGTAGACCGTATCGTCCACGGTGATAAAACGGACGCCGTGCATGTCGAGCATGTCGCAGCCGGGTCTGCCACGCGTAAGCGGATCGAGCAGAGGCCACCACTTTTCACGAAGGCCGGGTGACAGCCCGAGCGGAAAGAAGTACCAGTCATGGTCTCCACTGACGTACAGCCAGGGGATGCCGCAGCCTTCGAGCAATTCGACCGCACGATCGACGCTCGCCTGGGCCGCGAAATCGAGCAGATCGCCGCTGTGAACGATCAGATCCACATCCATCTTCTGCGCGTCGAGGATCGTTGACTCAAGTGCGTGCTCCGTCGAGAACGGCTCGCCCTGGGCGTCGCGGTGTTGGTGGCGCTCGGCGAACCGCATGCCGATGCCCCGGCATTCTTCGATGAATTGCGCGTCGCGTTCGTCGATCAGATCGAGGTGGGTGTCGGCGATGTGCATGACGCGCAGCGGGCCGGCCAGCCCCTCGATCCCGATTGAAGCGGTCAGGTCGGTCCAGGTGTGTGTGATGCGCATCGGCGTTTCCTATGCGATCTGTTGGGGCATCGCCTGGGGGAAGGTGATATCGAGCCAGACGGTGTCCCGGGTTAACGCGACCTTGGCGTCGTTCATATCTGCGGGGACCAGCATCGTGTCACCCCGCTCGAAGGTGACGTCCTCGGCGCCGTTGCCGGGGGCGATCCTGCCGCCGCCTTCGAGCACCATCCACACGGCCGGCTGGTTGTAGGGCATCTCCTGCTCATACCCCTCGGACATGCGCACCTTTTCGATCCGAAAGTGCTCGCAGGTGATGAGCCTGCTGAGCGTGGTGAATATGCCGGCGACGTGTGATCGCTTCTCGTAGCTCTCCACGTCGAGCGGACCGAACTCGATGCACTGCATGGCTTGCTCGACGTGCAACTCGCGACCGGTGCGACCCCAGTCGAAGACGCGGAACGTCGTATCGCTGGGCGTCTGCACCTCGGCGACGAGCACTCCGGCGCCCAGGGCATGACACGTGCCGCTGGGCAGGTAGTGGCAGTCGCCGGGCTTGGCCGGCGTGGTGGCCATCATGGCGACGACTGATTCCACGTCGCCGGATGCAATGGCGTCGCGGAACTGCGCCGGCTGCACGCCCGGCTGCACGCCCTTGTAGATCACCGCATCAGGCTCGGCCTCGATGATGTACCACGCCTCGCTCTTGAGATGGGCCTCGCGATGCTCCTCGGCATATGCCGGACTTGGATGCACCTGTAACGACAGGTTCTCCGCGGCATCGAGATACTTTACCAGCAGGGGGAAATCGCCGGCCTTCGTCGGCGTGAGATTGCCCATCAACCTCGGCCCGAACCGATGCATCACCTCGTGCAACGTCACACCGGCAAGCGGCCCATTGGCGACCTCGCTGCGCTCGGCGTCACCGCAACCGGTCGACGAAGTCTGGCCCAGGTCGACCAACTCCCAAGACTCGCCGATCCGCATCGACGAATCGCCGGGAAGTTGCCGGCCCGACACATCGAGCCGACGACCGCCCCAGACCTTTTGCTTGTAGATCGGCTTGAACCGCAGGGGGTAAAGGGGAAGGTCATTTTCGCTCATTTGCATGCACTCGATGCGATGCGAATCATAGGGCATACGGGACGGAGGGAAAACATGGACGGATCAAGGCTGCTCATCGATCTGCTCGTGGTGACGATCGTGACATCGGCGTGGGCAGACATGCAGATCATCCGACGGGATACGCCGACGGCGCGCCAGCGATATCAGGGCGACACGGTTATACTATGCTTTGGATGAATATGTCAGGCCTCGACACCACGGCAGGACGCTGACCATGCTGCAAAGGCGCAAGACGCGACAGGTCACGCTCGGTGACGATCAGCACGGTTACGTGCGCATCGGCGGGGATGCCCCGGTTTCCGTACAGACGATGACGGCGGGGTACACCTACGAGGTGGACAACTGCGTTGCCGAGATCAACAAGCTCGCCGCCGCCGGCGCGGATATCGTTCGCGTCGCCGTGCCCGAGCGCAAGGATACCGAGGCGCTTGGCCACATCCTGCCGCAGGTCAATGTGCCCATCGTGGCCGACGTACACTTCCACTTTCAGCGCGCCCTC
>CAUYYV010000207.1:0-6330 GCA_963577075.1 Phycisphaerae bacterium | reverse complement strand
CTGGGGTTGATGATTGGCGCGGCCATCGGGTATGTCATGGGCATATTCGCCGTCGCGGGGATTCCAGATGGAATGGAACCGGGCAAAGCGGGTGTGCTGGCCGCCGAAATCGTCACTGATTCTTCCGCATATCTATTGCTCGACCTTCTGGGTGACATGTTCATCCGGGGGTTGAAGTTGATTATTGTACCGCTGGTCACCACGTCGATCGTGCTGTCGATCGTGAACATCGGCGCACAAAAGGGATTTGGCCGCCTCGGCGGCAAGACGCTGCTGTACTACCTGAGCACGTCGCTGATCTCGATTCTGATTGGTCTGACGCTGGTGAACATTTTCGCTCCCGGGTCCGGCGCGGGCGGCAAGGGCATTCTTGAAGGCCGGGATCTCTCGGCGTTCGCGTCCGACCAGGCCACGGTGCAATCCAAAGCGGGCGGCAAGACGGCAGGTGATTTTCTCAATGTGTTTCGCGAGATGGTACCCCCCAATGTTGTCAAGGCTGCGGCCGAGGGGCAGTTGCTTGGGTTGATTATCGTATCGCTGCTGGTTGGGTACTTTCTCTCGAGGATCAATACAGACTTGCAAACCGTGATCGTCAGGCTTGTCGAGGGTATTTACCAGGTCACGCTGAAGATCACTCATCTTGTGCTGCGCTTGGCGCCGATCGGTGTGGTTGGCCTGTTGGCCGCGACGATCAGCCAGCAGTACGCAAAACTGGCCCCCGATCAACGCTTCGATCAGTTCATCACGGGTATCGCGACGTTTGCCGGCATCGCCTTCGCGGCGCTGATGATCCATCTGTTTATGGTGTTGCCGCTGATCCTGCTTCTGCTGGCGAAGGTAAATCCGGTGCGGCACTACCGCGCCATGGCGCCCGCGTTGATGACCGCGTTCAGCACAGCATCAAGTTCCGCGACGCTGCCGGTGACCATGGAATGTGTCGAGAAGCGGGCCGGGGTGTCGAACAAGACCGCCGGTTTCGTGTTACCCCTAGGTGCCACGGTCAACATGGATGGCACCGCTTTATACGAGTGCGTCGCCGCGATCTTTATATGTCAGGCGTTCGGTGTCGAATTGACGATGGCGCAACAGTTCATGATCGTGATCACCGCGCTGCTGACGAGCGTGGGCGTCGCGGGCGTGCCGGCGGCGTCGCTCGTGGCGATTATCGTGATTCTCAACGCCGTCCAGAATCAACTTGCCGCCCCGGCCCCCATGCTGGTGGCGGGGCTGGGTCTGCTGTTTGTTTTCGATCGTCCGCTGGACATGTGCCGCACCGCGGTGAACATCTTCTCCGATTCGTGCGGTGCGGTCTTGATCGCGCGCAGCGAGGGGGAAGCGAACGTGTTGACCGGCGAGGCGCCAGCGTAGGAGCGCAGCGCCAACAACGGTATTGTCAAAAGGAGCAAATGATGGGACGTATGGTGTATCACGACGCGACGGGGCCGATCGAAGTCAAGCCGCAGGAGCAATCGGTTTGGATCTGTGCCTGCGGGTTGAGCCAGAATATGCCGCACTGCGACGGTTCGCACAAGATCGCTAGGCAGGAGGAAGCGAACAAACTTTACACGTACAACAAGCAGCGCACAGAAGCGGTTGAGAAAAAAGGCGAGTAACATTCGGGCCTGTTAGTAGCGGTCGATGCTCGGGCAGAGTTCCTGCTCGTCGACGGGCATGGCAACAGGCTCCGAGGATCGTGGCTGCTGCGGCGCGGCTGTGTCCACGGCGTTGCTGCGTATTTTGGGTGGGCCGAGCAGTCTGCAACTGTCAGATGTCCGCAGGACAGTGTTGATCCGGTGCGGCAGTTCGGCGTCGATGGCGATACGCCGGCCGGCCAGCTGCAGCCGCGCCACGCAGCCGGCCTGATGAATCATGAAAAAGACTTCTGCGCCGTCGCCGTTGCTGTTTGATAACGCCGACGCGTCACGCAGAAGCTGTGATAATCGATTCAGTTCGCCGTTGCCGAATGTTTTGTCGTCGCTATCGGCGGTCAACGCAATCTCGACCGATTTTGTCAGCCGTTCGGCCGCCTGCTCGACTGGCACAATTTTATCAATGATGAGGTTCGGCTCCTCTCGCCGCCGATCAATCTTGCCCTGGATGAAAACGATCCGGTCCTCTTCGATCAGGGGCGAGGCAATGGCGTATGCTTCGGGAAATGCAAAGCTGTCAATAGCACCGGTGCCGTCATCGATAGCGACAATCGCCATTTTTTTACCGCCACGGGTGACGCGTTGACGCGGCTTGGCCAAGATGCCGCCGACCACGATGGGCGTTTTGCCGCGCATGTCTTTCGCATCGGCGATCGTACAGGTCGTAAATCGGTCCATCTCGTCACGGCACAAGTCCAGGGGATGGCTGGACACGTAGAAGCCGAGCACCGCCTTTTCGTGTTTGAGCTGCTCCGTACTGTTCCATGGCGGCACGGCGGGTAGGCGCACGGTTTGGCGTTGCGTGTCGCTCTCCGCGTCGGCGTGTTCATCCATCGCCTCGAAGATGTTGAGCTGGCCGGATTCTCGATCGGCTTGGGCAGCCTGACCGGCCTGGATCGCCGCATCCAACGCATCGGCCATGGCGGCGCGCCCATCCGATCCATGGATAGAATCAAAAGCGCCGCATTTGATCAACGCGTCGGTTGTCATGCGATTAACCGCCGTCTGCGGCACCCGCTCGCAGAAGTCGTACAGGCCGGTGAACGGGCCGTCTTTCTGTCGCGCCGCGGCGATCGCCCCGATCGCCTTTTCGCCCACGCCCTTGACGGCGCTAAGCCCGAAGCGGATGTAGCCGTGATTGGCGTCACGGGGTTCATCGGCGCCGTACACGACCGTAAACGCGACGTCCGAGAGGTTGATGTCCGGTTGCTTGACCTCGACGCCGCGATGGCCATCGGGAAACAACACGTGCCGACACTCGCCGATGTATTCGACCACCTTGTCCGTGCTCACCGATTCGTAAGTCAGCAGTGCTGCCATGTACTGCACGGGAAAGTAAGTCTTCAGGTACGCCGTCTGATACGCGATGATGGCGTATCCGGTCGAGTGTGACTTGTTGAATCCGTAACCGGCGAATTTGAGGATCAGGTCGAAAAGATTTTCCGCCTTTGCACTAGTCAGCCCCTTACGTTGTGCGCCTTCGATGAACTTGGCGCGATTGGCATCGATGATGCTCCTGCTCTTCTTGCTGATCGCCTTGATCAGTGTGTAAGCATTGCGTAGCGGGATATCGCCCAGCTCATGCACGATTTGCATGACCTGTTCCTGGTAAACCATGACCCCGTACGTTTCTCTGGTGAAACGATCGATGACCTCATGCGCCTCGGGTGCGGCGGTGCGCTGATGCTTGCGGTCGTTGTAGACACCGATCAACTCCATGGGCCCCGGCCGGAACAATGCATTGGCGGCTATCAGGTCTTCAAACCGATCAGGCCTCATGCCGATCAGCGTGTTACGCATGCCTCTGGACTCGAACTGGAACACGCCGGCCGTTTCGCCGCGGCGGAACAGGTCGAGGACCCGCTGGTCGTCGTATTCGATCCTATCGAGGTCGAGAGGGTCATAATTTGAGTTCCGGGTATCGGGCTGCAGGTTTTGTTGACCGTCGCCTGATACGGTGTCGCAAATGGTTTGATCATCCAGTGTGTGGCGAATCAGATTTCTGGCACGCTCGATGATGGACAGGTTGCGCAGTCCGAGGAAGTCCATCTTGAGCAGGCCGACTTTTTCGACGGTGGGACCGTCCCATTGCGTGACGAGTTGCTCGGTGCCGGCCGGTTGGTAGAGGGGTATGAGGTTGTCCAGCGGTTGGGTGGCGATAACGACGCCGGCCGCGTGCACGCCCGCGTGGCGCGCCATGCCCTCGAGTCGCCGGGCCGTATCGATCATTGTGCTGATCTGCTCGTTCTGATCGTAAAGCTTCTTGAGGTCGGGCTCCTGCTGCAACGCCTTGTCGAGCGTGGTATCCAGTCCACCGCCGACGAGTTTGCAGACTTTGTCGACATCCGCCAGCGACACGCCGAGTACCCGGCCGACGTCGCGCACGGCAGCGCGCGCCTTGAGCGTGCCAAACGTGATGATCTGCGCCACGTGGCCGTATTTGCGCCGGACATAATCGATAATTTCTTGTCGTCCGTCTTGGCAGAGATCAATGTCGATGTCGGGGTATTCACTTCTATCGGGATCGGTGAATCGCTCGAACAACAGCCCGTAACGGACGGGGCAGGCATTGGACAGCCCGAGGCAGTAACCGACCATCGTGCCGACCGCCGAGCCTCGCGCGTTGGCGGGAATGTCGCGCCGCCTTGCTTCGTTGACGAAGTCCCAGACGATCAGGAAATAGGCCGAGATGTTCTTGTCCGCGAGGATTGCAAGTTCGCGGTCGAGCCTGGCGCGGATTTCGTCCGTGATCCCGTCTTCACCGTAGCGCCAGACAGCACCGGCCTCGGCCAATTCGCGCAGGAATCTGTCACAGTGCTGCTTCAATTCGTCGGCCGTGACATTCTGGTCACGGGTCTGGTCAAAAGGAAGTAACTCGTATTGGGAACAGAACGATTTGTACCACTCGGTGCTGCCGACCGGAAGGGGCTCTGGGGCCTGGGCCCCGGGGACTGGGATAGGCCCCGGCTCGTTCTTGACAATATTCACCGTTGGCGCGTAGCTCTGTGACAGATCCAGTTTGACATTACAGCGCTTGGCGATGCGCACGGTATTTTGCAGTGCCTCGGGCGTGTCGCTGAACAGTTCCGCCATCTGCTCGGGGCTCTTGACGTAAAGCTCCGGCACATAGCGTAGTCGATTGTCGTCCTGTTTCGTCTTGCCCATCGAGATGCAACAGAGCGTGTCGTGGGCGTCGTGATCGTCCGGGCGCAGAAAATGAGCATCGTTGTCGCAAACCAGAGGCAATTGCAACCGCTCGGCCAGGCGCAACAAGTGCGGGTTGATCTCGTCCTGCACCGCCACGCCATGCCGCTGAATCTCGATGAAGAAGCGTGGCTCGCCACGCTCACCGGGGCTAAACGTTTCGGCGTGCCATTGTGCTTCGTCGACCGCTCTCTCGAAATCATTTTCTTCACGGCTTTTCACGTATCGGCACAGGTGTGCCGCGATTGACGATCCGAGATGGCCATTGATAGCGATCAGGCCATCGGCCCATTGCGCCAGGGTGGATTTATCCATCCGCGGCCGGAAGTAAAATCCGTTGACATAGGCGTCGGAGCTGAGCTTGAGCAGATTCTGCCAACCGATGTTGTTCTCGGCGAGCAATACGAGGTGGTGGCCGCCGTCCTGTGTGCCGCTGTAGGTTCGATCGCGGCGATCACCCGGCCGACCGTTGGTATCGGGTGTGACGTACGCCTCGATGCCCATGATCGGCTTGATGCCGGCCTTTTTCGCCTTCGTGTAGAACTCGACAGCGCCGAACAGGTTGCCGTGATCGGTCAGCGCCACGGCGGTCATGCCCAGTTCTTTGATGCGCGCCACGAGCGGATCGATGCGGTTGGCGCCGTCGAGCAATGAGTATTCGCTGTGAAGGTGCAGGTGAACGAAATTGTCCGGTACTTCGGCCATCCCTGGCTGTCTCCTGAGGGGTGAATTATCCTACCACAATGGGGCAATCAGGGTCCGGCTGATTGAGTGGTTCGCTGCTTGGCGACCAGACGCTTTGGCCGCGGCAAAATCTGGTCATTATCCCACAGCCGTTCACGGCTGTTGCGTTGATCGTCATCGTGACCAGCGTCCCTGCCAGGCCAGCGAATGACAGTGCAGCGGGATCGGTATATTGTGCAGGCCACCTTGTTGTGACATTGCGATTTGAGCAGGCCTAAAACACCGAGGAGATGCAGGGATGACTGCCACAAGATCAACCCGACACACGGGCGTATTTACTTACAATCCGCTCACCGGCGTGCAGAAGACGTTTTATGATGACAACGGTTACCTGCTGCTCGGCCGGACGCTTACGGATCGCGGGCTCGAAGTGATGATCGAGCAGTGCATGGTGGCGTGGCGTAAGACCAAGAGCGAGTTCAGTGGGGACAAGACGTGGCTGCAAAACTCGCTGCTGCCGAACATTCACCACCACGCGCCGATCGTGCGTGACTATTACTTCGAGGGGCCGATCGTGGACGTCGCCGAGCGGGTGATCGGACCGAACATCAAGGGCGCCAACACGCAGCTCACCTTCAAGCTGCAGGGCAACACGATGCCGTTCGGTTGGCACCAGGACAACGCCTACGGCGAGCTGGATCCTTACAACGCGATCAGTTGTCTCACGGCGCTCGACGATACCGACGAATCCAACGGCTGCCTGTGGCTGGTCCCCGCCAGTCACAAACAGGGG
>CAUYYV010000206.1:0-6343 GCA_963577075.1 Phycisphaerae bacterium | reverse complement strand
TCGCCATGCCACGCGGCACGTCGAAACCGTCGCCGCGATCGGGGATAAGGTAGCAGTCGATCGCATCGGCGCCGGCGTCGATCGCCTTGGGATAATTCTGCCAGAACGACTTGCCGGCCAGCATGACGCCCTGGTCGTTGGTGCTGACGTCGACCCACCCCATCGAGTTTCGACAGAACGATCCACGCGGGCGCTTGTCCTTGATGATGCTGCCGTCGCCGCCGAGCACGCGGTAATCGCCGGCCTCGTAAATCTCGAGCCGCAGCGGCTTCTCCGACGGGTGCATGTCGTAATGCCAGAACCCGCCGGCCGCCGCGTACAGCCGCTCGCCCGCCGCCTGATAAGGCAGCCGCGCCACCAGCTGCTTCAGGTGCGTGACCGGGTCGTCCAGCCGATTGGTGAAGATGTGATCGACGCGTACGAACGACTGGCCGGCGTACACGGTGAGGCGAACCTCAAAGTCAAAGTGGCCGTTGCCCTTGTCGTCCTTGTGCGTGCCTTTCCAGGTCATCGCCGTGCGCAGCGGCCCCTGCTCCTCAAACTCGAACGCGGCCTCGTCGTCGTTCAGTGCGCGGAAATCCACGCCCTTGTCGGACGTGATCCAGAAGTCGAGTCCGCCTTCGGACACAACTTCGCCGTCGCGCTTGACGCTGATAAGCGGCCGGCAGCGCGCGCGATCGACTTGTATCTCGAGCACGCCGTTATTGATGGTGAGCGTGTCGCCGTCTTCTCGCGTTTCGATGCGGTTGCCCGCTTCCGGAACGGGCGCTTCTTTACGGGCGTGTAGCCTGCACGTGTTGAACTGCAACGGCTTCATGTCGGTCTGATAGTCGACCAGCAACCAGCGCACGCTGCCGTCTTTGTGGGTTTCGGTCACCCGCTTCTGCACGGGGCGAAGGCTGCCGTCGATGTTTTCGATCGCGATCGAATCGCTTTCGGACAGCACGCCGGGTGCAAACGGCACGCCCACCGTCAGCGGAAACCGCTTGCGATCCACGTTCGCCGGCTCGTATGCGGACAGTTCAACATCAAATGTTGGGGCCATCTTTCTTTATGCTCCAAATATTTTATGCCGTACGATGATTATCGGTCTACTACTATTAACCGGGTTATACTACCGGTTGCCACCGTGAATGTTATCCGAGTTAGCGGTCAGGCGTAAAGGTTTGCGACCTGTTCGGCGTAGCCGTTGTAGAGAAGTGTCACCCGCTGCTCGTTCGTCCCGAGCACGCGTTCGGTCTCCTGGCTCCAGCGTGGGTGAGGCTTTTTCGGGTCCACGTTTGACGAAAATGGGTATTCTTCCGGCTGAAGCGATTGCCAGAACGTAGCCGGCTGATGATCGACAAGTTCGATCTTGGCGATCGACTTGGGGCTCTTGTAGCCGTACTTCCACGGCACGATGATGCGAAACGGTGCGCCGTGTTGGCGCGGCAGCGGCCGGCCGTACACGCCCGTGACCAGCATCGTCAGCGGGTGCATCGCCTCGGGCATGCTCAGTCCCTCAAAATAAGGCCACGGATATCTGCCCTGGGTGCTTCGCTGGCCCGGCATCTGTTGTGGTCGATTTACCGTGACGAAGCGGACGAACTTCGCGGAACTGAGCGGTTCGACCTTCGCCAGCAGTTTGCTCAACTCAAATCCCGTCCACGGCACGTCCATCGCCCACGCTTCGACGCACCGGAAACGGTACGTCCGTTCCTCCTGATCGAACCGGAACATCGCGTCAATATCGAACTTGCCCGGCCTGCGACATTTGCCGGTTATCTCGATAACCCACGGATCGACGACCATGCCTTGCGTCAGCCGCCAGAGGTCACCGGCTCGGCCGGGCAGAAACTCATAAAAATTATTGTGCGTCGCTGCGACCACTTCGTCGGTGAGCGGGTGGTTCAGGTCGAACCGGCTGTTGCGCTTGGCGGGGAAATGCGCACGCACGCTGGCCTTGGCAATGCCCGGCTCGAGTAGCGTCGCGTCGTCGGCTTCACTGGTCGAAGTGTCGCAACCCGGAACTGACCCGGTGGTCGCCAGCACCACCGTGCCCAGACCCACCTGACGCACGAACGCCCGGCGTTTGAGATAATACGTCTCGGGAGTCGGCTCCATCTTTGCCGGGTTCACGCGATGTTTCATGGTACACCGCAATATGCCGTGCCAGGTTTACCGGGTTTGCGTTGCGATGCGTGTATGATACCCCCATCTATTATGATCGAGGTTGATTTGTCAAACAAGACGGCCGTGGTGACCGGTGGTGGCCAGGGGTTGGGGGCGGCGACGGCGTCGCGACTCTGCGAGGCCGGCGCGAGCGTGGTCATCAACTATTTCGACGACCCCAACGGTGTCAACCGCGCCCGTGCGGAAGCGACGGCCTTATCACTGGGCGCGCGTGCCGAGTTGGCCGACGCAGACGTTCGTGATCCACACCGCATCGACGCCATGATCGAGCGGGCGATCGCCCGTTTTGGCGGGATCGATATCGTGGTCAACAATGCGGCGGTCATCCGCGATCGCACACTCAAGAAAATGTCGGCGGACGAGTGGTGTCAGGTGATCGACACGAACTTGACGGGTGTGTTCAACGTATCGAAGGCCGCCGCTGAAATGATGAACGACGGCGGGCGTATCGTGAACATGGCCTCGATTTCCGGTTCCGTCGGGTTTTTCGGCCAGGCGAACTATGCCGCCGCGAAGGCGGGCGTCACCGCACTAACCAAGGTGCTCAGCAAGGAGTTGGCTGGTCGGCGCATTACCGTCAATGCCGTGGCGCCGGGCGTGGCTTTGACGGAAATGGGCCAGACGATTCCTAAAGACGTGCGCAAGCAGATGCTCGAGCAGATCCCGCTTAAACGCTTTGCAGAGCCCGTGGAGGTCGCCAACGTCATCCTGTTTCTATGCAGCAACCTGGCGTCGTACGTCACGGGCCAGACGATTCATGTCAACGGGGGATGGTGGGGCTGAACAGAGTATTGATTTTCAATTATTTTTTTGATGCATACTTGAGGGATGACACGTTTAATGGGTTGCCCGCGTGACAACAAGATCTGTACGGCGGCGGATGCGGTGGCACGGATCGAGGATGGCACGACGGTGGCGTCGGGCGGGTTTATCGGTGCAGCGCATGCGGAGGCACTGACGGCCGCGATCGAAAGACGATTCAAGACCGACCATCGGCCTCGCGATCTGACATTGATGTACGCGGCCGGTCAGGGCGACGGCGGGCAGCGGGGGCTCAATCATTTGGCGCATGAGGGCTTGGTGCGGCGGGTGATTGGCGGGCATTGGGGCTTGGCGCCGCGCTTGGGTCAGTTGGCGTTGCAAGGCAAGATCGACGGCTATGTCTTTCCGCAGGGCGTGATGTGCCATCTGTTTCGCGATATTGCCGCCGGCCGGCCCGGTTGCATCACGCGGGTGGGAATCGAGACGTTTATTGACCCCATCCATACCGGCGGCCGCGTTCACCCCGACAGCCCCGATGGACTTGTCGATCGCGTCGAACTGGGCGGCGAAACTTACCTCTGGTACAAGGCCATTCCCATCGACGTCGCCCTGATCCGCGCCACCGCGGCTGATCCGTTGGCCAATCTCGTCATGGATCGCGAGGCGATCATCGGCGAGGTGCTGCCCTTGGCGCAAGCGGCGCACAACAGCGGCGGGATAGTCATCGCACAGGTCGAGCAATTGCTCGACAGTCCCGCGCCGCCCATGCAGGTACGCGTGCCCGGCATCCTCGTCAATCATGTCGTCGTAGCCGGGCCGCACGAGCACGAGCAGACTTTTGCCGAACCGTTCAACCCCGTCTATTGCTCGCCAGGCGACGCAAGCGGCAGCGATTTTGAGTTCGAGCCGATGGCCATGGACGCAAGGCAGATCATCGCGGCCCGCGCCTGTGATGAAGTGCCGACGGGCGCCATCGCGAATCTCGGCATCGGCATGCCGGAGGGGATTGCCAGAATCGCCTCGCAGCGCGGCAACCTTCACGAGTTTACCCTGACCGTCGAGAGCGGTCCGATCGGCGGGATTCCGGCTGGGGGCCTGAGCTTCGGCGCGGCGGCACATCCGCATGCCATCATCGATCAGCCGGCGCAGTTCGATTTTTACGACGGTCGCGGTCTCGACTTTGCGGCGCTCGGCGCAGCGCAGATCGATAGCGATGGAAACGTCAACGTCTCAAAGTTCGGCGACAGGCTCGCCGGGGTCGGCGGGTTCGTCAATATCACGCAGAGTGCGCGGAATCTCGTCTTTTGCGGGACGTTTACTGCCGGTGGACTGGAAGTGAGGGTGGAAGCCGGCCGGCTGCACATCATCACGGAAGGGCGCACGGCCAAGTTCGTAGACCGGGTTGAGCAGTTGTCCTACAGCGGCACCCACGCTCGAAAGATTGGGCAGCGTGTGCTGTATGTAACTGAGCGCGCCGTTTTTCAACTGGTCAATGAAGGGTTGGAGTTGATCGAAATCGCCCCGGGGATCGACTTGGAAACGCAGGTGCTGGCGCTGATGGCCTTTCGCCCGACCATGGGCAACGTCAAGCCAATGCCCGCGCACGTCTTCGTGCCATGCGATTCAAGGATGAAGTGAAGAATCGTTCCTCGTCACGATCGATGATTCTCGCGGTTGCGCAGAGGCAGAC
The DNA here is from genome assembly GCA_963577075.1 of Phycisphaerae bacterium. Classification (GTDB taxonomy): domain Bacteria; phylum Planctomycetota; class Phycisphaerae; order Phycisphaerales; family Phycisphaeraceae; genus CAUYYV01. The sequence continues at coordinate 1,719 of CAUYYV010000206.1, read as the reverse complement.
GTTCGCGCGGGGGTGAATCTGATCGCTGCCGCACCTCCTTCGTGGTTGTAGGCGGGTTGATAGCCATCTAGGGCGATGCCCAGTCACGGGCGATGGCGGGCCAAAGCGGATCACAACGCGGCAACAGCTTTGCGTTAAAGCCGTCACGATGTTGATTAGGCGGGTATGCCACGTGTACGGTCGGCCCCTGCGCAGCATGTCGGGAATACCAACGTGATCACGAAGCGCACCGAACAGGCTGTACGACGCGGCGTGCAGAATCAGATGCAAAACGTTGTTCTTGGGCAATTAATGAGCAATTAAAAACCCCGGCTTCACAGCCGGGGTTTTCAGGGTTTCAGATTAGATCACAGCCAACGCATTGATCCGGTTCCTCGCCAGAGGACGAAAGTCTGGATCAGTGATGGTATTTCCCTTTCAGGCCCGCGCCTGCCACTGAAGTGCAAACATCCTTGAACCGGCCCAAAGCCCGGGCGACGCTGTCAGTTCGCCCGCTGGTGACCATTCGAAACGTCACGCGTTCGATGGCGCCGGTAAGGGGATTGATCACCTTGGCTTTTCCTGAGCCATAGGCGGTAAACGAACCATTTGGACTCACTGTGGCGGGATACCAGCGAATCTTTGCCTTGCCCCTTGGAGACGTCATGAAGTAAGTGCCAAGATTAATGGTTCCACGCACGACTCGAACATTGGCAGTGCCGCGGAGGAAAAGCGGTGAGGCCAGCGCCGGATGTGCTAACTTGGCCTTGATATCGACGGGGATGACCGCCACGGGGACGGGCGACAGTACCACCTGGGCGGAAGCTTCCGTGGCGCCGATACCAATCGTGGTCAATGCTCCAACAATCAACAGACTTAGGATTTGATTCTTTCGCGTGTTCATGGGTTGCTCCTTTTCGCGTGATAAAGTGTTTCAATCTTTGATGCTGTCTTGGGTTCGTGAATGTTCCTAGTGGCTAGGTACTGGTGTGCGTTTCATATATTCGAAACCCTGTGATATCAGCCCAGTGGATGTTTGCCGCCTGCCTTTACCGAGCGCACTAATATCGCACCCGGCACCGAACCTCGCGGCACCTGACAGTTCAGTCTCAAATTGTGAGGCGTAACGTGACGGGCTCGGACCGGTTTTCGCCTATGGCTTTACCCGGCCGGCCCGGCCGGTTACAGTGGTGTAAATAACCAGGTCATGGATCCTACTCCTCGGCTGGCTTGCCGGTTGAGGTTACACGCCAACGGTTCACCTGGGCGTTCCTAGTGATCGCCTGGTGTCGGGCCGCTTGGCGTTTTTGCGTCCCGAATCCAATGTGACGGTGACCGCCAGTTTCTGGCAGCACATCTGCGGGCACCGATGCGTCTGAGAATAAAGCATTGCTCCACCGCATTGGTTGATTTCGTTGGTGCGGCGGCTTGAGATAACCGTTGATACCGAAAATTGACCCTGTCGGCAGATGACAACCAAGTGTCTAATGATTTTAACGCAAAACCCCACGGTTTTTGAGCCAGGTCGGGATTGGAGCTGGATTGTTGCTGGTTGGGTCGTCATTAATAAGCTCTTGGCGAGTATCGTGAGGCGGGAACTTCAACGCTGTCAATGCATAGTACGAGGATGAATGGGGCTGTCAACCAGTTTTGGGGGTAATTATTTATTAGACATATGGTTTTTATGGAATATATATCCCCTGAAATCCTGCTTATTGGACTACTTGTTACGGGGAGCAA
>CAUYYV010000205.1:0-6351 GCA_963577075.1 Phycisphaerae bacterium | reverse complement strand
CCCTGATGTACACATCGAGGCCAACCAACCCGGCAATCCTCGTCGTGCGCGCAAAGGTCGCCGAGCGATTTACGTTCACGAAGAGCGCGCCATGTTGCCATGTACCGTTTACGACCGCTATCGACTTGGTGGTCGCGTGCGCGGTCCTGCTGTGATCGAGGAAACGGAGTCAACTGTCATTATCGGGCCTGGCAGCATCGCTGAGATCGACAGCGACGGCAATCTCGTGGTCATGCGCCCAGCCGCAACACCTATTCGCCGCCGGCCGACACAAACGCGAGTGTCCGCATGAGCTTGGCACGCCAAGACGCGGTCCCGACGTACGTCGTGTACGCCGCTTCGTTGGTCGTCGGGTTGATGATTTGGGAGGTGGCGGCGCAACAGATACCGCGTATCATTTTCGCACCGCCGTCGGTCGTGGCGGTCGAACTGTACAACGGCTTCGCCTCCGGCAAGCTCGTTGTGGCGTTCGCCGGCAGCCTCGCACATCTGGTGCTCGGCTTCGTGTTGGCAGTTGCAGTGGGCGTACCCCTCGGCTTTCTCGTCGGTCGCAATCGCACCGCGTTCTACCTTCTTGATCCGACCATCAGCGGGATCTACGCGGTCCCACCGATCGCGTTCGTACCTTTCATGATCATCTGGTTCGGGTTGTTTTTCGAGGCGCGGGTGGCTCTGGTCTTTCTGATGAGTTTCATCGAAATCATGGTCACTGTTTCCGCCGGTGCGCGCGGAATCGAGCAATCGTATCTTGACGTTGCGCGCGCATTCGGTGCACGCGGACGCGATGCGTTGGTGAAAGTAATGTTCCCGGCAGTACTGCCGTTTGTGTTTACGGCGCTGCGCATCGGCTTGGTTCGTGCCATACACGCGATGATCGTGGCGGAGTTGTTCTTTGCTTCGGCAAATCTGGGCCGGGTGATGAAGGATGCGGCGCAACGCTTCGACACCGGTGGACTGCTCGCAGTGGTCGTTCTGCTGGCAGTTTTCGGGCTCATTGTGCAGGAAGTACTCAAGCAGATTGAGGCGCGCGTGATCCCCTGGCATGTGCGCGACTGACATGTATTGGTTACGCAACAAATGGACGTTACGTGCGCTCGGTATCGCCAGCGCACTGCTCATTTGGGAAGCACTCGGGCGCACGGTTGGGGAGGCGTTGCTCGCCGGACCCTTACTCGTCATCCCTGAGCTAGTGGAACTGGTGGCGGATGGTGAAATGCCGCGCGAGCTTGCGGGATCGTTGCGACAAATGCTGCTTGGTTACGCACTCGCGTGCTGCGTGGGCATGCCGCTGGGCGTGGCGATGGGGCGCTCACGGATATTCGACGCGATTATGCGACCATGGGTCAATATGCTGGTGGTGACCTCGGTCGCTTCTCTGGTGCCGCTGTTAATTGTCATGGTGGGGACTGGGTTCGGGTTTCGCGTGCTGGTTGTATTTATCGCGTCGGTCTTCTATATCGTGCTGACGGCTTATCAGGGAACACGTGGCATCGATCCGCGCTGGGTGGACGTCGGTCGTTCATTCAATGCGAGCCGCTTGCGCACTTTCTGGCGGATTCTGCTGCCGGCGTCATACCCGTTTTTAATCACCGGCGCACGTATTGGACTGGTGCAGGCGATTCGCGGTATGGTTGTCGCTGAACTGTTCGTGATCGTCGGCATAGGCGGGCTTGTGCACAACGGGGGCCTGTATATATCGACGGCTAATTTGCTGGCATTGATGGTTACACTGATGGCGGTCGGCGTGACGGCGAATGAAGCACTACGATATGTTGGGCGCCGGTTGGCGCCTTGGTATGAGGAGAGATACGCCAGCGGCGCGTAAGGCTGAGCCTCGCGACGTCGGCATATGCACGGTTCGGCATTTCCCGGATCGATCAAAACCCACTAGGAGGATGACATGATGGTCAATCGACGCAAAGTAATTCAGGGGATTGGACTTGGACTTGGGGCCGGCATCGCCGGCGGTGGAACACTTGCCAGCCACCTGGCGTTTGCCCAGGCGCAGCGCGTTTTGAAGTTCCAGTTACTCGGATTCACGCTTTCAATTCACGTGCCGAGTTACGCTGCAGTGCACGACATCCTGCCATCGATGGGATACGGAACTTCGTCCGTGACCCGTATCAAACAGATCCGCATCGCAACGCAGAATATGGTCGCCGGGACGGCTGAACTCGGTGAAACGGATCCGCCGACTGTGCTACGAGCAGCGGAGGCAGGGGCCGATCTGAAGATCATTGGCCACTTCTACAACAACACCACGCTCGTACTGGTCGCAAACAGCGATAAAGTGAAAAGCGCTGAAGATCTCGCTAAGCCCGGAATTCGAATAGCCATTGCCTCAAGGGGCGATGTGACGCATGTTGTGCTGGTCGGGCCAATGCAAAACCGTGGCATCGATCCGGAAAAGCTGACGTTTGTAGAAATGGCGGGTTCGGGCACGCGGATGCGGGCGCTGCTGGCGGACCGCGTGGATGCTTCCCTCATCCACTTCGATCAAGCAGAGAGAGTCGCCAAACAGGGCAACTTCAAAGTTGTAATCGAACCCCACAAGGAATACCCGGTGTGGGTGAACGAAGTGTGGGTGGCGAACGGTGCATGGCTCGCGAATGCGCAGAACAGGCGCGCAGCAGTAGACGTGCTGAAAGCGACGCTGATCGCCTTTCGTCGGGCCAATGATGACCTCGACTGGTTCACCGACAAGTACCGCAAGTTCGCATCTTTCAAGAACTCAAAAGACGCCACGCCCGAGCAGTTGCGGCCAGTTTGGGAGGCGCTGCGCGGACCCATCAATGCATGGCCCAAAGACATGGGTTTCAACGTCGAGAACTTCCGTGGACTGCTGCCGGCGTATAAGGCCTCCGGTGCAATTGCAGGCACAGTCGATCTCGATTCTGTGGTGCAAACCCAGTACGTGGAGCAGGCGCTCGACGAACTCGGAGGCTAAGCCGTCGATGGCGGCAAAGCTTGAGGTTCGCGGCCTGACGAAGCGCTTCGAACAGGGCACGGGATCAACCGTGTCGGTGTTCACGGAGCTTTCTTTTGAGGTCGCGGACCTCGAATTTCTCGCGATTGTTGGACCCAGCGGTTGTGGAAAATCGACGCTGTTGCGAATCATCGATGGACTCGTTCCGGCCGATGCCGGAGCGGTGTTTCTCGATGCTAAAGAGGTCACCGGCAGCGGTCATGCACACGGCATGGGCTTTGTCTTCCAAAGTTTTGACCTCTTCCCTTGGCTCACGGTGCGCGGCAACGTTGAATTCGGCATGCAAATGCTTCATCTCGATCGTCCGGAATGTCGCGCACGCGGCAGCCACTACATCGAACTGGTGGGCCTATCTGGTTTTGAGGAGGCCTATCCATACGAACTCTCCGGTGGAATGCAACAACGCGTTGGCATCGCGCGCGCTCTGGCGATCCATCCTGAAGTGTTACTGATGGACGAACCATTCGGTTCGCTTGATGTGCAGACCCGTGATCTATTGCAGGACGAATTGCTGAGAATCTGGCAACAAGAAAAGAAGACAGTGATATTCGTGACACATAGCATCGAAGAGGCACTTTATCTCGGTGATCGCATCCTGGTGCTGTCGCCGCGCCCGGCGCAGATCGACCGCGTCATCGACGTGCCATTTACTCGCCCCCGCGCCGACGACATCAAAACGAGCCCTGAGTTTCTCGAGGCGCGTCGCGAGATCTGGGCGTTGCTCAAGCATAGCGCACGCATTTAATCCACGACCACGCCGCACTGAACAACCACTGCGAGCAAAGCATGATGAATGAACTGGACTCTTCTGTATTTAAACGACTTGGTGTCCTGCCGACCGCGGTGATTGGTGACACCTTGCGCGAGATGGGATTCCACCATCAGGCGCTGAACCATAAAATTGCTGGTCTTGACCGTAGCATGAGCTGTTGCGGGCCGGCATTTTGTATCGAAGGCGAGACCTCAGTTGGCGATTTGCCAAAAAACGAGCCAGGCGCACCAATTCCCGGTTTCGAGATATTTCGTCGTCCACTCGAAGATCATGTGCTCGTTATTGCAACCGGCGGTTTCGAGGGCTGCCCGGTATGGGGCGAAAATATTGCGCTCAGTGCGCAGCTTAAGCAGGTTGCTGGCGTCGTCGCCGACGGTGGGGTACGCGACGTTGTCGCAATCACCGAGATTGGAGTGCCGACCTGGGCGACCTTTATCACCCCGGTTAGCTCTGCCAAGCGGTGGCGAATCACGCAGTTCGGCAGCCCTATCGTGATGCCAGGACAGACCCACTCGCAGGTGGTAATCGCACCGGGCGATGCGATCGTCGCCGACGCTGACGGGGTAATGGTCGTGCCTGCACGGCTTGCCCAACAAGTCGCGGAATCGGCTGAGGAGTTGGAGCGCATTGAACTGGTGCAACGCAACGAGCTTCTCGCGGGTGACGATCGCCAAGCTGTCTATGAGCGTTACGATCGCTTCGGCCACATCCCAACAATGCGCTGAATGCGTACTCGATATTGCCTCCCCAACGCGATGGGATCGCTGTCAACGGAAATGCCCGTACTCTCCTGTGCTTTCGAATCTTTTAGTGCGCCTATCCATGCGCTAGATTCGCTCCAATCACGCGGTGTGAAGGTGGCCTCGTCACTTCACGGCTAACCGTTGTAGAGGAACGCTGAATGAGTAACTTTCGAATGTTGTCGGTCAGTGGACTGCTCGGCTACGGTTTTCCTGAGGAATCCCTGCGAAACGGCCTGGCGCGCGACCCACACATGATCGGTGTCGATGGTGGTAGCACAGATCCCGGTCCACATTACCTGGGCTCCGGAAAGCCCCTTAACTCGCGGCGGGCGATGAAACGCGATATCAAATTAATGCTGATTGGCGCACGCGCGCACCACATTCCACTGGTGATCGGCAGTTGCGGCGGCGCTGGCGGCGAACCTCACTTGCAGGCTGTCGCCGACATCGTGCGTGAACTTGCGCGTGAAGAGAAGCTCAACTTCAAGCTGGCGCTCATTCACTCCGAGCAAGACAAGCAGTGGGTCAAGGACCGTCGCGCCGCAGGCAAAGTACGTGCGCTACGCGGCGTTCCGGAACTTGCAGACGATGCCATTGACAAGGCGGAGCGCATTGTTGGCATGATGGGTTCGGAACCTTTCATGGCGGCGCTCGATGCAGGCGCCGACGTGATCCTCGCGGGGCGCAGCAGTGATCCTGCGCCGTGGGCTGGCGGCGCCATGCGCGGCCAGTGTGCGCCCGCGCCTTCCTGGTATTCGGGCAAGTTGCTCGAATGCGGTGCCACAGCGGCGTGGCCGAAAGGACATGACTGTCTGCTGGTTGAGGTGAACGCCGGTGGCATCGTTGTCGAAGCCACCAACCCGATTCGTTTTTGCACGCCGAACTCGGTGGCAGCGCAGAGCTTGCACGAGAACCCACACCCGCACTTGCATCAAGAACCAGGCGGCATGCTCGACACCACGGATTGCACCTTCACTGCTGTGTCGGATCGTGCGGTGCGCGTGGAAGGCATGCAGTGGCGCCCCGATGATGTCTACACGGTGAAACTTGAAGGAGCACAGTTGCTTGGCCACCGCGCGATCACGATCTGTGGTACACGCGATCCAGGGTTGATTGCGCAATTCGACAGTTTCCTTGAGAGCGTGCGCGAGAACGTTAGCACCAAGGCGTCTGCGTTTGGTGTCGCACCTGAGGACTACCGGCTCAACATCCGCGTGTACGGCCGCGACGGCGTGATGGGCGCTCGCGAGAAGGTCAAGCAGACCCTGTCTCATGAATTGGGGGTTGTCGCTGAGGTTATCGCTGACGATCAGGAGACCGCTAACGACGTGCTCGCGATGGCGCGTCCGCAGTTGTTGCATGTCGACTTCCCGGGTCGACTGTGCAAGGAAGGTAACATGGCCTTCCCCTTCTCACCTTCGGATATATCATGTGGACCGGTGTATCGCTTTAACGTCTTCCATGTGGTGCAGCTTGACGATCCACTGAGCATTTTTCCCATCGAGTACGAATCTCTTTAGGAACGACACAGATGCGCACTATCCAGCAATGCGCGGTCATGTGCCGCAGCAAAAACGCGGGACCCTTTGAGGTCACGATCGACATTGCGTTTGCCGATCGCGAGACTTATGAGAAGGTCAAGGCGAGCGGGGTTGTATGCGCGCAGCTTATCGCCGAACGATACTCGGTTGCTGTCCAGGACGTTATCTTCACGGCCTACGACGCGGGCCTGGCCTTTAAGGCCACCATCCCACGGGCGGTGCCGGCTGGGGACTTCGGTGATACCGACGTTTACGGTTGTCAGCAGCACGCGTTGTTGCTCGATGTCGAACTGCCGGTTTGACCGGCTG
>CAUYYV010000204.1:0-6361 GCA_963577075.1 Phycisphaerae bacterium | reverse complement strand
GATTGCCCATCGCACAAAAGCATGATGACGGTTTGTTGCTTGTATTTCCATTTTCCTGTTCTCCCGCACTTTTTTCTGAACAACTATGCCCAACTATTGTTACCAAGCGCGCAAGGCAGATGATCAGGCGGCCGACGGGATCGTCACGGCGGACGATCTGACATCGGCGGCGGCGGCGCTGCGCGCCGCGGGATACCAGGTGCTGCAACTGTCACCCGCCAGTGCTGCGGCTAGGACTTGGCGGCAACGGCTCACGGCGCTGAATCGGGTGGGCGGTCCGTCGGCACGCGATATCCTCAACTTCACCAGCCAACTCGCGGTCATGATCCGGGCCGGCATCAGCATCCGCGTCGCCGTTGAGGGCATCGCTGAGCAGACGGAAAACCCCAAGTTCAGGGTGATCCTCCAGCGTATCCAATCAGACTTGGAATCAGGCAAGCAGTTTTCCGATGCATTGGCCCGGCACCCGAAGCAGTTCAACGCGTTGTACGTCAACATGGTGCGCGCCTCGGAAATGTCCGGCAGCTTCTCCCGCATGCTTGATCGCATCGCGGCGTATCTCTCGCAGCAGATCGAAACGCAATCGATGGTAATTGGTGCGATGATCTATCCGGCCATCATCGGCACGTTGGCCGTCGGGGTCACGGTCTTCCTGCTCACGTTCGTGCTGCCGCGGTTTGCGGCGGTGTTCGAGGGCAAGGAGGACGCGATGCCGACCCCGACCATATTTCTCATGTCGATGTCGCAGTTCATGGTCCAGTGGTGGTCGTTGGTGCTGGGTGGGTTGTTCGTGTCGGTTGTGGGGTTTGTGTTCTTCGTGCGTACGAATCCGGGCCATCGCTGGTTCGACGGTGTGAAGATCAAGACGCCGATCCTCAGTCGCATGTTTCGCGCTTTGTACATCAGCAGATCGCTGCACACGATGGGTGAACTGGTCAATGCCGGCGTGCCCATGCTCGACACGCTACGTATCACGGGCGATATCAGCGGCAACTGGCACTTCCGCCGGCTCTGGCAGGCCGTGTTCCACTCGGTCGAGCAGGGCAAAAAGATCACCCAACCGCTGTACAGGAGTTCGTTGCTGCCCAAACCCGTCGTGCAAATGGTCGGTGCTGGCGAGGAGTCCGGCAAACTCGGCGAGGTGCTCGACGAAGTCTCGGCGTTCTACGCCAAGCAATTGAGCGAGGTGATCAAGACCGTCACCTCGATGATCGAGCCGATCATGATCATTCTCATGGGCTCGGTCGTCGGTTTTATCGCCATGTCAATCATCCTGCCCATCTTCAAGCTGGCGACCCTTGTCAAGTAGACCGGCAAGAAGGGTGTCGGGAGGCGGGTCCTGGGTTTTGATCACGGGGCCGGGGGTCAATTTATGTTTGGAGCTGGGCTGGGTGAATCATATGGTTCGGATTGAGGTGCCATGCGCTTTGTATGTCTCAAATCGAGACGCGGTGCGTTGCTTCCATGCGGTCGACACCCGAAACCCACGGCCCGAGTCCCGGCTCGGGTGGGCTTCTCGCTGATCGAGTCCGCCCTGGCGACCGTGATTGTCGGCACGGGCGTGCTGGCCATCGTCTCGGCACAGCAAGCGTACCACCAGAAGAACGACTGGGCCCAGCGTACCGGGGTCGCCATGCTGTTGGCCAACGAACTGCGTGAACTGACCCTGCCCCTGCCGGCCCATGATCCGATCACCGGTTACGCCAACATGGGCGCCGAGACCAACGAGGCGGGCGTGACCGAGTTTGACGATCTTGACGACTTTGCCGGGCCCGTCACCGCGGGCTACGGCGCGGGTTTGACGTTCAATCCACCGATTAACGCGATGCGCCTGCCTGTTGATGCCATGGCAGGCTGGAGCCAGCGAATCGAGGTGTTTAACGTGCCCGAAGACAATATCAGCGTCAGCGACGCACTGACTGAACCGCTCGGTACGACCAACATGATGCGTGTCAACGTGACCGTGTCGTATCAAGGGCCTCGGGATGACGCGCCGTCGACCATCACCCAACTGACATGGGTGGTGCAAGATTGAGTTTGTAAAAAATTAAAAGTTGAAAATTGAAGAACGGGCCGGGCATATTCCGTAACTTTTAGATTTTAACTGAACACGATGCGACAGAGTCCCACAAAAACTGCCGGCCACCATCAGCATGGGGTTGCCGCCATCCTGGCGATGATGTTCCTTGTTATCTTCAGTTCGCTGGCAGTGGCCATGGCGATCGTGGCGCAGGGAAATCTGTCCACCGCCGATGCCCATATCAAGATCAACCGATCGCTGGCCGCGGCGGAGACGGGTATGCAATTATTGATGGCCCGATTGCAGCAGGCGGCGGCGCAGGTGACTACCCGAGAAGGGTTGATCAATCAGGACAACGCACCGGCGTTGTGGGACCAGACCCGCGCTTTGCTGGTTGCGCAGTTCCAGAACGAGGCGCACAACCTGGAAGAGCCTTACGAAATCGTGACCGAGACCGGCACGGGATTGCACGTTGGACCGATCGCCGTTGGTCCCGACGCGCCGCGGTTCAACGCCACGTTAACCCCTCACCCGATTGCTGATGAAGACTACGGATCAAACTATTACCAGCGATCACCTTACAGTGACATGCACCCGGCGGTGTCAAGCGCGGCGCCGCTGGACGCGACGTGGATCCGCGTTCGTGTCGAGGCCGCCGACGGTGCGGCAGGCAGGCAAATCATTCGCTCCATCCAGGTTGATTTCCGGATCGACCGTAAGATTGAGTTCGCGATTCTGTCCAAGAACAGGCTGATGATCGGTCGCAACGTGATGATCGAGGGGCCGATTGGCAGCCGATTCGTCGATACACATCTTGAAAATGGCCACCCGGTGCAGATGCTCAGTGATTTTCGTGGACTCAACCCGACGCTCGACGCGCAGTGCGATGCGTTGGTCGGCACGCTCATCCTCAATGACGCCAACGGTGATAACCGGATAAATCTGGCCATGGCTGTCGAGGTCGACGGCATCGATGACCCCCAGGCCCTCGACACCAACGACGATGGTTACATCGATGACTACGACTTCTTCATGGCGTATTACGACGCCAACGGCGACGGCGATGTCACCGGGATTGAACTGGGCGCAGACACCGACGTAACCGCCGCCCAGTTTCTTGAGCTGATCGACACGTTCAACCCGGATAACCCCGGCTACAACGACGGCGTGATCAGTGACCTGGACCGGTACGCGAAGATTCGAGGCAACGTGAAGCTGAGTGCCGACGTGCAGGGTTGGAACGACGGCGCCGCGGGCGGCGCTTATCAGGATTACTTCGCTGGCCCGATCAATCCTGATTATGGTGATGTGCCGCTGACCTTCCAAGCCAGCGACACCGATATTTACGAGTACGGGCCGGACGACTTCGACGTTTCCAGCTTCGCTGCGACGGCGTCAGGCGATTTCGATACCCAGGCGCAACAGCAGGCGGCGCTGCACGATCCGGGGGATCCAGAATCGCCGCAGCCGCTGGGACGGATCCAGCGTGAGGCTGTACCCTTCGGCGCCGCGCATCCTTACGACAACTATGTCCGCTCCGTGTATGAGAACATGACGTTCATCAATGTTACGATTCCTCGCGGCAACAACGGGTTGTTTGTCGGCTGCACGTTCATCGGCGTGACGTTTATCGACACGACCCCCGGCAACGGCGATGTGAACTTCAATTACGCCGGCATGCAAGAGGCTGACGGTACACCCAGATTCCCTGACATCACGGTCGAGGTGGAAGGCCAGGCTGTGTCGGACACCAAGCCGTTTGCCAATAACGTCAGGTTCCACAACTGCACGTTCGAGGGCTCCGTGGTCGCCAACGTCGCGCCGAACTATACACACGTGCGTAATAAGCTCGCGTTCACGGGAACGACTCGGTTCGTGATCGACGAATCAACAAATCTGAACGACGACGAAAAAGAGCTGTACAAGCGCAGCACGATTCTGGCGCCTCACTACTCAATCGAGATGGGCACGTTCGTCGATCCGACCAATCCGAACGAAACCGTTGAATTGTGGGGCACGATCGTAGCCGGCGTGCTGGATATGCGTGGGCAGGTGACGATTAACGGCACGATTATCACCACGTTCGAGCCGGCCAGCGGCGAGGGGCCCGTCGTGGGGGACACGACGTCGCAGTTCAACACCACGCTTGGCCACTTCGACGCCGCCTCCGGTGACCTCGAGTCGGAGATGCCCGCCAACGGCGCCGGCGTGATCAAGCTGCGTTACGACCCGACGCTGGCGCTGCCGGACGGTATTCTCGGGCCGATTCAGATCGAGCCGGTCATGGCCACGTACTTCGAGGGAGGGGCGGGCTATTGAACGCGACATCAAGACGAAAAACCTTTAAAGTGCGCTGCCGCGGCGAACTGGGTTCGGCGGCCGGCGCATACCGACGCGGTCTGAGCCTGATTGAGCTGCTAATCTCGCTTTCGATCACCGCGGTGCTGTTGGCGGCGACGATGGTTGCCATCGACGCCAGCTTCATGGCGTACGCCTCTTCGGCCGAGCAAGCCTCGAGGCAGGCGTCGACACGGCTGGTGATGCACCGACTGCTCACGCTCGTGCGCACCGGCACGGCGCACGGGCCCTTGGGCGCCGCCGATACCAGCACGCTGGTCGCCAACGGGCAGATCGACCTCGATGGCAACACGATCACCAGCAACTTTCTTCAACTGGTCGATACACGCGGCCGACTCGTGACCATCGAATACCTGGCCGAGCAACAACGGCTCGACGCGACGACCTCCGAGTTGGACGAGTCCAACCCGCAGACAAACCCTCTGATCAGCGGTGTGACGAATTGCGTGTTCACCTGCGAGCGCCGCCAGAACAATGCGGGCCTCTGGGTGCTCAACCTCGCGACGGTGGACCTGACGGTCATCCCCGCCGAGGATACGACCACCGAACTCGACACCGGCCCCGGTACGGCGACCCGCATGATCGCCTCAGCCATGCCCCGCAAACTCCAGTAGAGTGCCGATGCTTCCCAATCAGGATCTTCAACTCTGCCGATCGCGAGTCCGGTTATCGACCGATGTACACGTGTTGCCATTGTCGGGGATGCCGCACGGTCGAGGTCGGTCTGTAACGAGTTGGTGATCTTGTTGGTGCTCTAACTTAACCCAATTGTCCGCATTGTGATCGTGCGAATCGTACGTTTAGTACACGCGGCGAAGCAGTTGACGATCACGCCTTAGACAAGGGAGACCAAAGCCGTGCAGAAAATCAAGATTGCTACAACGTTGGGTGTGTGCTTCTGTGCGGCCGCCCTCGTGCTGGCCAGTGATGATGGCGAACAGGTCGAGCGGGCACTTGACGGCATGGTCATGTACGGGATCAACCGGGATGACGGAACGCTCAAGCGATACGATTTTGCCAGTGGGCAGCCTACGTCGAACGGTGAGGTCCACAACGCCCAGGGCATGGCACTGACCGGAATCGGAGCGGCCGCGCACATCCCGGGGTTCCAGAATATCATCGCATTCTGGACCGATCCGAGTGCCGGTCGCACGCGCATGCTCTACCTGAACCCGGAGACCGGTTACGCTGCCACGATCAACAGCGTCGACAACGACAACCCGGACACGCTCGGTGCGGGTCGCATCACCGGTGCGGTGGCCGCCAGTGTCCCCGTGGAGGGCCAGCAGGGTCAGGGCGAATGGGCCGTCTTCGCCGTCCAGTCGTCACAGCGGACCGCAGAAATCGATTTTGAGATCGATGACGACTCGATCGTTGCATCCGAGCCAGTTGCCGCAAAGGTGACGGTCCTCGGCGCCGCGATCTCAAACGGCAGTGCCTACGATATGCCCGTTACCGTCAAGTTCAACATCAACGGTGGGGATTACACACCATTTGGCCCGTTCGGCAAAGCTGTCAACAGTAACGTCAACGAAGATGGCAATCCGCGCAGCCACGTCTTTGCCAACGTGTTCGAAGCGGGCATGCCGATCGCCGTCATCGGCCGTTCGTGGATCAAAAAAAGCAACTCGTACAACGGCAGCCGAAACTCGCATTGGAAGAAGTACATGACCGTCAACGGATCGAGCGAAGGATCGTCCAACGTGATCGTCCTGCGCGACGGCGACGACGTGCCTGGCATTGCCGGTTACCTCGGGCAGGGATCGATCGTTGAGTTCGTCGAGGATTACATCGACACCGAGACAGGCAAAGTCACACTCGACGTGAATCAGGTGATCGTGCTGTTCGAACTGGGCACCTCCAACTTCAACAGCCCCGCGGCCGATTTCCAGGACCTCGTCGTGTTGGTCACGTTGGCCAAGACGGTTGAGGAACTGCAGGAAGGCTCCGGTACCGAGGGAGGCGGCAGCGAAACGGCCGGCA